>CAYNWI010000386.1:0-2709 GCA_964400825.1 uncultured Anaerolineae bacterium
CCCAACGTCTTGGCCAAACCCTTGAACAGTTCTCTCTGTTCGTCGCTCAAGTCGGTTGGAACCGCCACCTGCACGATCACCAACTGGTCGCCCCGGCCGTTGCGCCTGAGATAGGGTACGCCTTTGCCCCGCAGGCGGAAGACCTTGCCCGTCTGAGTGCCGGCGGGGATGATTAACATCTCGTCACCGTCCAGCGTAGGCACCATGACCTGATCGCCCAGGGCCGCCTGGGCGACGTTTATCGCCAATTCCAGGACGACATTGTTGTCCTGGCGACGGAAATAGCGATGGGGCTTAACCGAGAGAACCACGTAAAGATTGCCCGGAGGGCCGCCGTAGATTCCAGGCCCTCCCTCACCGGCCAGACGAATCTGTGTCCCGTTGTCCACCCCCGCCGGCACCTTGACAGAGATGGTGCGGGTCACTCGCACCCGCTTCTGACCATGGCACTCGCTGCAAGGGGTGTTGACGATCTCCCCCTCCCCTCCGCAGCGGGGACAGGTGGTCACGTTGATGAAAGAGCCGAGGATGGACTGTTGGGTGCGCCGCACTTCGCCGCTGCCGTTGCACTGGGGACAGCGGATGGGGCTGGTGCCCGGCTCGGCGCCACTGCCGCGACAGCGGGGACAGGTCTCGTAGCGCGGAATCTCCAGTTCCCTCTCGCAGCCGAAGATAGCTTCCTCGAAGGAGATGGTCAGATCGTAGCGCAGGTCAGTTCCCCGGCGCGGCCCACGCCGGGCCCTGGTGCGGGGGCCGAAGCCAAAGAGATCCCCGAAGATGTCGCTGAAGCCACCGAACCCGAAATCGCTGAAATCGCCCCAGCGCCCCTGCACGCCAGCATGACCGAAGCGGTCGTAAGTGGCCCGCTTCTCCTGATCGGAGAGCACCTCGTAGGCCTCGTTTATGTCTTTGAACCTGGCCTCGGCGTCGGGGCTTTTGTTGACGTCGGGATGATATTGGCGGGCCAGCCCTCGATAAGCCTTCTTTATCTCATCCTGGCTGGCCGAGCGGCCCACGCCGAGCACATCGTAGTAGTCGCGCTTAGAACTCATCTGTCCTCAATTATTGAGCTACCAGGGCTATGTCCTCTAGGACCACCTGCCTGAAGACTTCCGGAGCACCGAACCGTTTTACTGCGTCCAGAATCTCTATTCCTGCCAGTTGTCCTTCGGCATCATAGTCGGCGGCAATGCCTTCGGCCAGGTGTTTGGTCGTCACCGTGGTCTCGATAAAGCGGATGTAGAGCGCGTCCATCTCTGCATCATACGTAATCCTCATCTGTCTTCTCTACACCTCTCTAAACTCACCCTCCACGGTCTCCCCGCCCTCAGGAGGCTTCTCCTCCTCACCAGGGGGAGGCGGGGTGGGGCCAGCTTGCTCGTACATGGAGGCGCCGATCTGTTGCACGGCCATGCCTAGCTCCTGGGTCATGCGACGGATCTCGTTCACGTCCTTGCCCTGCAGGGCGGTGCGCAGGCCCGATACCTTGCTCTCCACGTCACTTCTCACGTTAGCTGGCACCTTCTCGCTCTGCTCGCGCAAGGTCTTCTCCGCCACGTAGACGGCCGAGTCGGCGGCGTTGCGGGCCTCGGCCTCTTCCTTGCGCTTTCGGTCCTCAGCGGCGAATCGCTCGGCATCCTTGACCATTTTCTCCACTTCTTCTTTGGAGAGGCCGCTGGAGGCGGTGATGGTGATGTGCTGCTCCCGGCCCGTGGCCTTGTCCTCGGCCGATACGTTGAGGATGCCGTCGGCGTCTATGTCGAAAGTCACCTCGATCTGGGGGATGCCCCGCGGCGCCGGCGGGACGCCGTCCAGCATGAAGCGCCCCAGGGTCTTGTTATCGGGAGCCATGGGCCGTTCGCCCTGCACCACGTGGATCTCCACCCCGGTCTGGCCGTCGGCGGCGGTGGAGAAGATCTGGCTCTTGCGAGTGGGGATGGTGGTGTTGCGCTCAATGAGAGCCGTGGCCACGCGGCCCAGGGTCTCGATGGAGAGGGTCAGCGGGGTCACGTCCAACAGCAGCACGTCCCTGACCTCACCGCCCAGGACGCCGGCCTGGATGGCCGCTCCCACACCCACCACCTCGTCGGGATTGACCCCCTTGTGAGGTTCCCTGTCAAAGATCCTCCTCACTGCCTCCTGCACGGCAGGCGTCCTGGTCTGTCCGCCCACCAGGACGGCCTCATCAATGTCTTCAGGTTTGAGCTTGGCGTCGGCCAGGGCTTGCTGGCAGGGGCCGATGGAGCGCTCGATCAAGTCCTCCACCAACTGCTCCAGCTTGGCCCGGGTCAGCTTCATGGTCAGGTGCTTGGGCCCTGAGGCATCGGCGGTGATAAAGGGCAGGTTGATCTCCGTCTCCATCACCGTGGAGAGCTCGATCTTGGCCTTCTCCCCCGCCTCCTTCAGCCGTTGCAGGGCCATTCTGTCCTGACGGAGGTCAATGCCTTGATCCTTCTTGTACTCGTCACAGATCCACTCTATGATCCGCTGGTCAAAGTCGTCGCCGCCCAGGAAGGTATCGCCGCTGGTGGACTTGACCTCGAACACCCCCTCGCCCACGTCCAGGATAGAGATATCGAAGGTGCCGCCGCCCAGGTCGTAGACGGCGATGGTCTCGTCAATCTTCTTGTCCATGCCGTAGGCCAGGGACGAGGCGGTGGGCTCGTTGATGATGCGTAGCACCTCTAGCCCCGCGATCTTGCCGGCGTC
>CAYNWI010000387.1:0-2695 GCA_964400825.1 uncultured Anaerolineae bacterium
CGCCCTTGTCGGTGTTGATGTTGGGAGTAGTGTTCTCGTTGGCGTTGACGTCGGGCTTGGGGGCGATATGCTTGTCGGCACCGGCGTCGGGGTTGAAGTAACGGATGGTGTTGGTGGGATCTCAGTGGCCGGTTCCGGTGTTGAGGTAAACAAGGCCGATTCTGGCGATGGCGTAACGCTCGATGTCAGTTGAGGGGTGCAGGATATCAAAGTCAATCCTAGAAAGAACACGGCGGCTCTAGTCTTTTTGTTTGTGATGGACGCTACACGCACCCTTTTTCACCCCCAACTGCTGAGAAGATACCTTCATCATCTCTTCGAGACCCCTCCTTAACTTTCCCCACCCGCTCCAGCAGTTCCTGCGCGCTGCGACGGGTCAACCTAGTGACGGTTCCCAGCATACTGGCTAGCTCCTCGACTCGTTCTTCCTCGGTGAGTTGCCGCACCGTGGTAATGGTGCGTTCGCCGGAGACTCCCTTGTTGACCCTGAAATGGACATCGCCGTAGCCGGCCAGTTGGGGGAGGTGGGTGACACAGAGCACCTGGTGGCCTGCATCCCCGGAACCTGTCCCTGTGGTCAGGCTCCAGAGTTTCTTGCCCACTACCCCGCCAGCTCGCCCGCCGATGCCCGCGTCTATCTCGTCGAAAATGAGGATGGGTGTGCGGTCGGCCGCCGAGAGGACGGTCTTGAGGGCCAGCATCAGGCGCGAGGTCTCTCCGCCAGAGGCTATCTTGACCAGAGATTTCAGCGGCTCGCCGACGTTGGGCGCGATGAGAAATTCTACCCGGTCAATGCCGGTGGTATCGAATCGCATTTGCTTGTCCCCTACCCACACGCCATCCTCGGCCTCTTTTTGCTCAATGCCCACCCCAAAACGAGCCCCCTCCATGCCCAAGTCCTTGAGCTCTGCTTCGATAGCCTCTCTCAACTGCTCCCCCGTCGCCCGCCGCTGGGCCGAGAGCCGGGCGGCCAAGTCCCCGATCTGTCGCAAGAGTTCTGCCTCGCGGGCTTCCAGCTCCTCCACCCGCTCTTCGCTGTGGGTTATCCCGTCGAGCTCGCGCCGGGCGGCCTCGCCGAAGGCCAGAATCTCGGCGATGGAGCCGCCGTACTTGCGCTTCAGGTTGTAGATGAGGTCCAATCTCTCATCTACCTGGCGCAGCCTGGCCGGGCTGAACTCGATGCTGTCGCAGTAGGCCCGCAAGCTCTGGGCCAAATCCTCCAATTGGTAGGAGGCTTCTTCGACTGTCTGCCGCTGTGCCTTCAGGCCAGAGTCAATTGTCTCCAGGCTGGTTAGCTTATTGGCCACCTGGCCCAGGAGATCAAGGGCCGAAAGCTGCTCCTCGTCGCCCAGGTAAAGGGCACGATGGGCATCGTTGGCCAAATCCATCAGGCGCTCGGCATTGGCCAGGCGAGTTCGCTCCTCGTTAAGCTCCTCATCCTCACCGACCTGCAGGTTGGCTGCGGCGATCTCTTGTATCTGATAGGTCAAGAGGTCAGCCCGGCGGGCCAGCTCTCGTTCGTCGCGCACCAGGTCGCTCAATTCCTGGCGCACCTGGCGCAACCCGCGCACCTGGTCTGCCACCTCTCGCCGCAGGGGCCAGAGACCGCCGTAGCGATCCAGGAAAACGATGTGCTCCCGAACCCTCAGAAGCGACAGGTGCTCGGTCTGGCCGTGGATGTCAACCAGGTATTGGCCGATGCTCTCCAGAATGCCCAGGGTGACGGCCCGCCCGTTCACCCGGCAGATGCTGCGCCTCTCCCGTCGGATCTCCCGCGCCAGGACGAGGATGCCTTCGTCGTCTCCTTCTAACCCGTCCTTCTGCAGCAGGGGCAGAACGGCCTCTTTGGCAGCCCCGCCTAGCTGGAAGATACCCTCCACCCGCGCCTCGTCGGCGCCGGAGCGGATCATGGTGCTATCCGCCCTCCCGCCCAGGAGGGTGCTCACGGCATCTATGATGATGGACTTGCCCGCGCCCGTCTCGCCGGTCAGGACGTTGAAGCCGGGGCTGAAGTCCAATTTCAACTCATCAATGATAGCAAAGTTGCTGACGTGTAGCTCAACTAACATGCAATCTCACCTCAGGCGGGCATACGCCGTGCCTACGGCCAGGGCTACGTAGATGATGAGATCCAGCCGGAAAAGCGGGGGCAGGTAAGCCACGGGCCGGGGCGCGAAGAGGAGACGCCAGAGAGGATAAAGAGCCGCTATCAAAGCCCCCACCACGATGCAGCCGCTGACTACCAGCCAGATCCAGTGGCCTCGGCGGCGGCGGATAGCCCAGCGGACGACCTCAGCGATGACTCCACCGGCCACAGGCCCCAGAATTATCACCAAGAAGATGCCTACCTGACCCAGGATAAAAGCAGCGACAGTGGAGATCACCAGGCCCACTACCGTGGCGACGCCGTAATCCAAAGGCGTGGCGGTGTAGAAGATGGCCTGCTGGGACCTGACGCACTGGGGACAGCGGAAGCCCACGGGGGTCTGCACGGCGCACTTGGGACAGATGGGGTTGCCGCACTTGCTACAGCGCAGACGGGTCTCTACATTCGGATGATTGATGCAGTATAGCACCTCGTCGTCGGACATTCTTTCCCTTTCTTTGCCAATTTCGCCGAATCGTGGTAGTATCTTGGAGGTTGGCGGTTAGAGATTGGAAACCTTCCAGCTTCCAGTATCCAACTTCCAATATC
>CAYNWI010000388.1:0-2693 GCA_964400825.1 uncultured Anaerolineae bacterium
TTGAGGAACTCGGCGTAGCGCTCGCGGTAGGTGGGGGAGTGGAAGACGGCGTAGGCGTAGTGGAGTATGTCCTCCGGGCCGAAGCAGACCTCCAGATCCCCCTTGCCCTCCTGCACAAATTCCAGGCTCAGCCTCTCCTCGACGGCGGCGATGAACTTGGGAGAGAGGTTGGGATCGCGGGTTTCGTACTCCGGCCCAGATTCGAACAACATCAGGCTGATGACGCTGCCACCGCCCTTGAGCGGTTGTTCCTTCTCGCTCACTTTGTAGAGGTAGAGGGGGAAAACGTATGTGACTTCGCGACTCTTTAGCGAAACAGCACAACACTCGGTGAGTTTATTTGAGCAGAGGACATGTTGGAAGCCTACATCGAATTGCTGTCTGCAAGTAAGCAGTGCGATATTCCCTTGAAGCATATGATGCATAACTTCAGGTCTTGGCAGCTCAATTACATCGCCAGAGTAGTATATTGGCCGGATGTCAAAGGGGCGATACAGGCAGCGGTTGAAGTTGTCCTCCCAATCCTCTCGTGTCTGGAGTTTAGCGCGGGCTTCAGTCAACTTCCAGTCTCGAGTGTCCCTCAGTTTGAATCTATCCCTCACCTCGTCGTCAGAAAGCCCCTCATCTCGGAACTCAGCGATTCTTGATCTAAGACGTTTCTCTTCGAAATCAATCGCGAGGCGATCACGATGGGTCTTGATGCCAGTGGAGTTCACGGGGAAAATATCAGCGACGCTCCAGCCACGCTCGTACTCGCTCAGCAAGTCAAACTCCTTCGGCACAAAGAAGAAGTGCGGCGACACCGGCTCAAGTGTCTGCCACTCGGTGGTGCTAACGTCGTTCTCCCACAGGTAGCGATATTTGCCCTCCCGCAAGCCCCAGAGGTCGGCATACTTCACCTGGGCCAGGCCCTCAGCCTCCCGCCTCTTCACGAAGAGGGAAATCGCCACTCCCTGCCGGATGTCGAAGACGTTCTCGTCTGGACCACCATCGGGCGCGGCCTCCCCCATCAAAGCGTTGCCGTGCAGGTTCAGCACGTAGATCTCGTCGAAGGACTTCATCAACTCTTCTCTCATCCCCCGATGGATCAGGCCAGAGAGGTAGGAGTGGTTGGTGATCATGCCAATGACGCCGTAGCCGGTGCGCTCGATGCGGTCGTGGGCGAAACGGATGAATTTGATGTAGTCGTCGGAGAGGGGCTGGATGTTGCGCTCGTCGCGGACAGCGGCCTTGTAGCGATCCATCAGTTGCTCGATGTGATCCCCCTGGTTGGCTGAACTGACCGAATACGGGGGGTTGCCCAGCACCACCATGATGGGCTTGTCCCGCTTGATCTCCGCCGCAGCGTTGGCCTCATCGGTGATGAACTGCGCGAAACCCAGGGTCGAGGCCTGGGTGATCGCCTCCCCCAGGGCGTTGGTCAGGTAGATGCCCAGCCGCTGGTCGCCCGTGAAATCGTAGCCGGTCTCCTGCAACAGGATGCCCAGCTTCATGTGGGCCACGGCGTAGGGAGCCATCAGCAGCTCGAAGCCGAAGACGCGGGGCAAGAGTTTCTCGGCCACGTAGCTGCTCCATCCCCCTCTGCCCACCGTCCCGGCCACGGTCTCGTGGATTTGCCGGATGACGAAGTAGAGGAAGGTCGCTGTGCCAACAGCCGGGTCGAGGATGAGGGTGTTGGTGTCGGCCAGGCCCAGGGGACGGCCGAAGCGGGTTTTCACGATCTGATCGAGGGAGCGGACGATGTAGGAGACCACCGGCTCAGGGGTGTAGTAGACGCCGCGGACTTTGCGCATCTGGGGATCGTAGGCACCAAGGAAGGTCTGGTAGAAGTGCACCACCGGGTCCTCCTGCCGCGTCCGCCTGCCGAAGTCGCGCAGAATCTCCGCCATGTCCGCCCGGGCCAGCAAGTGAGCCAGGTCGTCCACCAGCCAGGCAATGCGGTCGTCCAGCCCTGGCCCAGCGATTTGGTTGAAGAGCCTGCGCAGGAAGGGATTGGTCTTGGGCAGGTTCCAGGCCGCCTTCTCACGGGTGAAGCCCTCACCCTCTGCCCCCCCTCGGTCCACCCCAACTTTGGGGGGGAAGGTGGAAAAGGGCGCACGGACGCGGGCGGCGAAGAGGCCGTAGGTGATGGTCTGGGCGTACATGTCGGCGAACTGAGACGGGGTGAGGAAGGGAATCAGTGTCTCGCGGAAGGCTTTCAGTTGAGCGTGCAGCATGCCCTCCTCGCTCTCGCGCTTGAAGGTCTCGCTGATTAGATCGCGGGTCATGCGAGCCAAGGCCGCCATGCGCTGGGCCAGCTCTTGGGGAGTGCCCACCGTGGGCACCACCTGGGCCAAGAACTTCTGCAACAGCCCCGAAACGGCCTGAATGCCGCCCCTTCGCGCCTTGACCTTCCCATCGCTGGTCAGCGTAGCCAGGCGTGCCGTCTCCCGGTGCTCGCCCCCCACGTACCAACGGAACTCCAGGTAGTCGGTGAGGATCAGGTTGGTCAGCGATTCGCGGTAGCGAGCCAACTGCTCAGAGCGCTCCACCTCGTCCAGGCTCTTTCCCACGTCCTTGGCCTCGACGTAGCCGATGGGCGTCCCGGCACGGGTGATGATGTAGTCGGGTGCCCCGCACTCCACGCGCTTGGGCTCGTTGATGGCGGTGATGTTCTCGCCGACGGCTTCCAGGAGAGCTTTCAGGGCCGGGCG
>CAYNWI010000389.1:0-2687 GCA_964400825.1 uncultured Anaerolineae bacterium
ATCGAGGCCGGCTCCCTCAGCGACGAAGAGATCGAGCGGCTGGGCCAGACCTTCATGAAATTGGACGCGCGCATGGCGGAGCTGAAGCAGATCTTCGGGCTGGAAGACGAGGAACTGAACCTCAACCTGGGCCCTCTGGGTGATTTGATGTAAGTAGCCCCCTCTCTGAAGTTTTGATATCAGGCTCCAGGGTCCGTCTCGGGCGCGGTCTTGGCCGGCCCGAGACGGACCCTGGAGCTTATGTAGTAACTTCAGTCCCCCCTTTACCCTCATCCCTACCCCTGATGCAACTCAGCCTTGACAGACACAACGTAATGGTTATAATTAGAGGCGCGAACTCAAGCTCAAAGAGACGAGGAATAAGAATGAACACAGAAATCAAAGTGGCCATAGATTCATGCCAGACGGCCTGGGGTTGGGTGGGGATAGCCAGTTCACCCAGCGGGCTTCTGGCCCTCACCTTGCCCGAATCCACCCAGGAGAGGGCCTTGAAGCCACTACTCGACCGCTGGGGGAAAGGACAGAGCTACGATGACCCAAGACTTGACGACTTGAAGACGAAGTTGCAGCAGTATTTCGACGGCCAGCGAGTTCTCTTCGATGAGCCTTTGGACCTGAGCGAGGCAACTGCTTTCCAACGCCGGGTCTGGTCGGCGGTGCGGGACATTCCCTACGGAGAGACCCGCTCCTATGGCCAGATAGCTCACCAGGCCGGCTCCCCAGGGGCCGCCCGAGCTGTCGGACGGGCCATGGCTACCAATCCCGTGCCTATCGTGGTGCCCTGTCACCGGGTGATAGGCAGCGACGGAAACTTGCGCGGCTTCGGGGGCGGCCTGGACCTCAAGCGTCGTTTGCTGGAGATGGAAAGAGCTCTGGGAGAAACTTAACCAATGCGCATCGGCATTGACGCGCGGTTGGTCTATTACAGTCAAGCGGGGATCAGTCAGTACACCCTTCGCTTGATTCAGGGACTTGCCGAGAGCGACCGAGAAAATGAGTTCATCATCCTACAGAGCCGTAAGGACAAACACATCATTGGTGATAAGCCCAATTTTAAGCGAGTGTCCCTCTGGACGCCAAGCCATCATCGCTTCGAACAGTTTACCCTACGATTTGAGATCTCAGGCCTCGGCCTGGACGTCCTGCACAGCCCCGATTTCATACCCCCTTTTCACCGCAACTGTAAATCCATCATCACCATCCACGACCTGGCCTTCCTCCTGTACCCGCATTTCCTCACCAAAGAGAGCGCCCGCTACTACGGCCAGATTGATCAGGCGGTTAAGCGGACCGACCACATCATCGCCGTCTCCGAGAGCACCAAGCAGGACACCACCCGCCTGCTGGGCGCGCCTGAGCACAAGATCACCGTCATTTACGAATCGGCTAACCCTATCTATCGTCCTGTCAAAAACCAGGAAATCCTGGAGCAGACCAGGAGCAAATATCACATCACGGGCGATTTCATCCTGTTCGTAAGCACCATCGAACCGCGCAAGAACCTGCCTACGCTTCTGAAGGCTTATCGTCAGTTGTTGGACAGCTACAAGGCAGACGTGAAACTGGCGGTGGTAGGCCGGCGAGGCTGGCTGTCCGAGGAGGTCTTCACCCTCGTGGAAAAGCTGAAGCTAACCAACGATGTCCTCTTCCTGGGCCGGGTGCCTATCGAGGATTTGCTGCATCTTTACAACGCCGCCCAGCTTCTGGTGCAGCCGTCGTTCTACGAGGGCTTTGGCCTGCCGCCCCTGGAAGCCATGGCCTGTGGCACGCCGGTAGTGGTCTCTAACGTCTCATCATTACCTGAGGTGGTGGGCGATGCCGGCCTCCTGGTTGATCCTGAGAACGTCTCAGAGCTAGCCGTGGCCATCTGGCGGGCCTTGACCGACCAGGCTCTGCGAGCTGAGTTGATCGCTAAAGGGCTCAAGCGGGCTCAGTGCTTCTCCTGGGAGAAAACCGCGCTCCAGACGTTGGAGCTCTACCGGCGCGTCGGCCAGAGTGACTGATTGATGCGCATACTGTTTCTCACCCCCCAGCTCCCCTATCCCCCCCACCAGGGCACAACCATAAGGAACTACAACCTGATAGCCAACCTGGCCGCGCGCCACGAGATCCACCTGCTTTCCTTCGTGAGTTCTCAGGATGAAATCGTCACGGCAACTCCACTGCACCAACATTGTCGTAGCATCGAAACCGTCCAGGCTCCCCGCCGTTCCCCACTGAAACGCTTCTTATCGTTGTTTCTCTCCCCTTTGCCCGACATGGCCCTGCGTCTGTCATCGGCGGAGTTCAGAACCAGGTTAGCCGCCACACTGCGGCGAGTGCCCTTCGATGTGGTGCAAATTGAAGGCATCGAGATGGCACAGCACTGGATGGATTGGAGAATATCCAATACCCAATATCCAATATCCATATTCGACGATCACAACGCCGAGTACGTGCTGCAACAGCGAGCCTTCGAGACCGACGTTCGACAACCTGCGCATTGGGTCGGGGCTCTCTACTCCTTCATCCAGTGGAAGAAGCTCAGCCATTACGAGGCCATGATCTGCCGGCTCGCCGATGGGGTGGTGGCTGTTTCCGAGGCCGACAAGGCTGCTCTGCAACGGCTCGTACCGGGCCTGGAGGTCACAGTCGTCCCCAACGCTGTTGACGTAGAATACTACACTGCAACTGACATTCAGCCCTCG
>CAYNWI010000390.1:0-2687 GCA_964400825.1 uncultured Anaerolineae bacterium
TTTCAGTGTTGTCCCATCCGCTTCAGCACTCGCAGCACCAGGAAGGTGAGCCAGGGCGAGGGGTTTTTCTTGTCGGCGAAGGACCAGCCCTTCCAGGCGCGGTACATCGAGCCTGCGGTGTAGCGACCCTCCTCGTCGGCCTGAGCGGTGATTGTCTCCACCATCTCCCGAAAGCGGGGATCGGTGTGGACGAAGGGGAAGCGACTGAGCACGTCCACCACGTGCAGGACGTCGTACCAGACGAAGGGATACTTGAGCTTGCGGAAGTCGGTGCCGATGCCGAACAGGTAGATCTTGCGCTCGGTCCGGTGTTCCCAGTGCCAGAGGAGCATCTCGGCGCCGGTGTGCGCGGCCGGGCTGTCGAGTAAATCCGGCACCTGGGCCAGTGCTTTCAGTGCGAACACGTTGACGATGGGGCAGGGGTCGGCTTTGCGGCCCGGCCCGCGGAATTTGCCTGCTTCGGGCGCGGCGACGCACCGCCAGCCGTTCTCGTCCACCAGGCCGATCAGGTGATCCACTGCCCGCTTCACGCGCGGATCGTCGCCCAGGCCCATGGCCAGCAGGGTGTAGAGCAGCGTCGGTGCGTCGCACAGCATCCACGTCCACGTGTCCTCGCCCGTCCCACCAAACGTTTGGGGGATGTTCACCACAGTCTGAAAAGCCCCCTCCGGTGACTGGTGGGCCATCACCGCCTTGATGCTCGCAGCCATTCCAGGATCGTCATGTCGCACGCCAAAATCGGCCAGGGTGCTGAACTTGTAGATGGGGTGGCTGGCGTCATTGTGCCGCTTGAGGGGACGATCTCCCCAGGTGGCGGTCTCGGCCATCATAGCCTGCACCTGGGGACGGGCCAGCATCTCAGCGCGGGCGGCCTGCACCTCAGGGTCGTCCTCAGGCCGGTCGAGCAGATCCACCAGGGTGCGGTAGCGGGTCCAGGGCCCCTCCGATTCCAGCAGTCATTGGATCAGATCGGTTTTCATTATTTCACCCCCAGCTTGATCTTCAGTTTTCCCGCTGCGACGATGAGAGCGGTGATTTCCTCTCAGATCAGATTATTTGATGGGGATGTAGACATCCATCTCTGAGGCAGGATCCCTGGGATCAAAGCTCTCGTCGTACAGTTCGAATTCCGGGCCAGGAGCGCGCTGGTATCCGGACTGGGGCAGCCAGGTGTGGTAAGCATACTGGTATGTCTCGCCGAGGGTCGGTAAGGTACAGGTGAAGACGGCGTACTTCCCTTCCGGCATGTCCCAACTTACCATACCCTCGGGAATCTCAGCGGTGCTGCCCACCTCGAACCCGGCGATGTAGTCAAACTCGCCGCTGCTCTCATCGAAGTTGTCGCAGACACCGTAGGCGACGTGTGGGTTTACCACCTGCTTGATTTCGCCCATCCTCGGTCCGAATTCGCCCCACAGTTGGGGAATCTCGTTGTTCTCGTTCTTGCCGTGGTACTTCATCCCCACGACGGTGAATGTCGGTCTACTAACGATCTTTGGTTCCATTGCTATCCTCCCTTTTTTGGTGATTAGAATCTTATCGTTCGATACTCTGCCTGGCAGGGATAACCAGCCGCGATGTCCAGCCTTTTTATCCTGATGCTCCTTTCTCACTCCTGACTTAAGACCCGCATATCCGCCTTGGAGAAATATCTAAATGCACTGTGGCCGTACCCTTCGTTAAGTCTGGCGGTATAGCTCTGAAGCGCTTCTAGTGCGGGCACGCCGCCGGCATCATTGTCAAAGGATAGCCTCATGAGCCACTCCCCCTTCCTCAACGCTCCTGTCGGAGTCAACCACCCCTCCTCCACCAGCGGGACGTGTTCGCAGCGCACAGTGACATACATCGCGTAACACCCCAGATAGGCATCACTCAATCAGCAGGCTCCCATCTTTCTTGAATTTCCAATCCTCCCAATACATCACCTCCCAGTAGTAACCATCTGGGTCACGAAAGTACCCGCTGTAGCCTCCCCAGAACACCCGCTGAGGTTTCTTGACGATCTCTCCCCCGGCTCTTTCGGCCAGCTCTATGATCCGGTCTACTTCGTCTTGCTCCCTGGCCACGTAAGCCAGCGTGATACCAGAAAAGCCCTCCCCTGGCGGTAGATTCTCCTGGCTGATGTCTTTGGCCATGCCGTCGCGGGGGCAAAGCGCCAGGGTGGCGCCATCGCTCCGGAAAAAGACGATTGGCGGGGTCTCTTCTTTGACTGAGGTCTCGAACCCCAAACCATCTCGATAGAACTTCAACGACCGATTCATATCTTTTACGCCAAGTGTAACGACGTGTACTCTATTCATCCGAGTTTATTCCTTTTGCGTCTAATGGCAATTCCTCAATCCAGGCTACGCACCCCATGATCGTACCCTTATTGAGGGGTTTTGCAGTCAACTTCGTCAGGAACCAGCACTCTCAGTCTGCAAGCCTCGTCGCCTCGCAGTACCGATGCCTCAAGTCTGACCTCTACGGGCCTGCCCAAAGCCTGCTCGAACATCTCCTTGACCCAACCGACGGAACAGAAGCAGTAGCTACTTGGCACATCGCCTTCAAGCCCCTTTATCCTGTGGCAGTAGCACTTGGGGTAGACCATGTAGACCTTGTCCCCTTCTCGCTTCAGCATGGGCACTGCTTTTGCCAGGTTGTCCAGGAACTCGTTCATGTCCTTGGCATCCTTCGCCGCAGCTTTG
>CAYNWI010000391.1:0-2670 GCA_964400825.1 uncultured Anaerolineae bacterium
TGGCCGTTATGCGAAAAGAATTTATCCACATCTTTCGCGACCCCCGTACCTTAGCGGTGATGTTCCTCATTCCGATGATCCAGTTGGTCCTGCTAGGCTATGCGGCCACTACCGACGTGGATCACATCTCGACCGCTGTTTTTGACCAGGATCGAACGGCTCAAAGCAGGGAGCTCATTGAGACTTACCGAGCTTCAGGCTACTTTGACATCAACTATTACGTCGCTAGCGAGGAGGCTCTGGCTCACCTCATTGACGGCGGGAAGGCTCGGGCGGGGCTGCTCATCCCTGCGGGCTACAGCAAAGACCTGATGCGGGAGGGGACAGCTCAGGTGAGTGTGGTCATTGACGGCTCGGACCCCAACATCGCCCACGCTGCCCTCTCGGCGGCCACGGCGGTGGGGCAGGCCAAATCAGCCGAGATTGTCGAACGGATCCTGGGAGTAGACCCTGAGGAGCAGCCGGGCCTGGAGGTGCGTCCGCGGGTGTGGTACAATCCAGAGCTGGCCAGTGCCAACTTCATGATCCCTGGGATCATCGGGATCATCATGCAGTTCCTGACTACCTTCCTCACTTCCATGGCCATCGTGCGGGAGCGGGAGAGGGGCACCATCGAGCAGCTCATCGTCACCCCTCTCAAATCGTATGAGCTCATCATCGGAAAATTGCTCCCCTACGTGGTCATCGCTTTCTGGGATACTTTGGAGGTGCTGGCCATCGGGTCCTTCTGGTTCGGAGTGCCAATACGAGGCAGCCTCCTGCTTCTCCTGGCCCTCTCGGTTTTGGCCTTGATGACCTCTCTGGGGCTGGGGCTATTCATCTCCACCGTCTCCAACACTCAACAGGAGTCCATGCTCCTCAGCTATTTCATCATGCTCCCTTCCATATTTCTCTCAGGCTTCATGTTTCCCATCGCCGCCATGCCCAAGGTTTTACAATATTTGAGCTACGTTGTCCCTCTGACCTATTTCCTGGTCATCGTCCGAGGCATCATTCTGAAAGGGATTGGCCTGGACCTTCTGACCGAACAGGTGGTGGCTATGACTATCTTCGGTGTGGTGATCCTGATGCTGGCAGCGGCCCGTTTCCGCAAGCGGCTGGAATAGTCAATATCTAATATCGAATAGCCGATAAATAGGTATTGGAGATTGGAGATTGGGTAGGATGGATGATATCTTGGCCCTGTTGCAGCAGGGTGAGGGACAGGAAATAGAATTGAAGACCGAGCGGGCTTCTGCTCGCACGTTGGCGGAATCCCTCGTGGCTCTGGCTAACGCCAGCGGTGGCACGGTTCTGGTGGGCGTTGACCCCAAGTCAGGAAGGCTGCTGGGGTTGAAGGACGCCGAGGCTGCTCGCGACAAGGCTCTGCAGGCCGGCCTTCTGACCGAGCCTCCCCTCATCATCCCCATGCCTGAGGTGGCGACCCTGGACGACCAGACCGTCCTGGTCATCACCGTCCCCCCAGGGCTGCCCCACGTCTACAGCTTGCGCGGGAAGTACCTGATCCGCGTTGGCGCTCAGAACAAGCCCCTGGCTCCCAAAAGGCTGCGGCGACTGATTATCGAAAGGGGCGAGATAAGCTTCGAATCTCTCGTCTCGTCCGGCGCCACGCTCGACGACATTGACTGGGACAAGGCGGAGAGATACCTGGCCTCGCTGGAGGGGCTGAGCGCGGCTGCGACCGAAGAGGCCCTGCACAACCGTGGTTGCCTGGTGCGTGAGGATGGGGGCTATCGGCCGACCAACGCCGGCGTGCTTCTGTTCGGCGTCCAGCCCGAGCGCTTTGTGAAGTCCAGCGAGATCATCGTGGCCCGCTACGCCGGGCGGGAGATGAGCGACGCCTTCGTGCGGGAGGACATCAGGGGGACTTTGCCCGATCAGATTCGTCGCGCCGAGGCCTTCCTGGTGAGCAACATGAAGCGCGGGGTTCGGTTGGTGAGTCTGGAGCGGGAGGAACAGGTGGAGTATCCCACCAAGGCCGTGCGCGAGGCCATCGTCAACGCTGTGGCCCACCGCGATTACAGCATTCGCGGCGACGAGATTCGCGTCTTCATGTTCAGCGACCGCATCGAGTTCTACAGCCCCGGTCGCCTGCCAGGCCACGTAACAGTGGACAACATCGTCCAGGAGAGGTTCTCCCGCAACGAGGTCATCGTCCAGGTGCTGGCCGACATGGGCTTCATTGAGCACCTGGGCTACGGGATTGACCGCATGATCAAACTGATGCGGGATTACGGGCTGCCGGCCCCGCGTTTCCAGGAGACGGCTGGCGGATTCCGCGTCACCCTCTACGGGCACGGGGAGGGTCTGGTGAGCGAGGAAATAGATCGGGGACGCTGGGCCCACCTGGACCTGAACGAGCGGCAGGAGAAGGCCCTGGCCTATCTGCTGGAGAAAGAGCGCATCACCAACCGCGAGTACCAGGAACTCTGCCCCGACGTCAGCTCGGAGACCATCCGCCGAGACCTGGCCGACCTGGTGAACAAGAACGTGCTGTTGAAGATTGGGAGGAAACGGGCCACGTATTATATTTTTAAGTGAGTGGGCAACGAGGCGATGAGGAATGAGGCAACGAGGAAATTTCAAACTTCAAGGCTCAAAGTGCAAAGCCTCAAACCTGGTTGGTTGACAAATTTAACAATTCGTCGGGTGGCGCATCCGCCAAAGTTG
>CAYNWI010000392.1:0-2648 GCA_964400825.1 uncultured Anaerolineae bacterium
CACTCCCCCGATAGCTACAACGGTATGATATATCATTTTCGCCATTTAGTCAAGCTGACTTTACAAATAAATCAATTTGGTTTATAATATGTCGCGGTTGATTGCCGACTGAGAGGGGATACTCTCAGTTTTGTCGTATATAAGCTGGCTTTCGCATATCGTGATCCAGGCGATCCCTCGCCGAGCTCGGTGAGGGCTAATCTTTATCAAGTGAGGAAAGCATGGCCGCACAAGCGACCTTCTTGACCCCAGAAGGGCTCAAAAAGCTCGAAGAGGAACTGGAATATTTACGTACCGTGCGTCGTCGGGAGGTGGCTCAGCGCCTGCGCGCTGCCCTGGAGGAGGAACAGGACGTCCTGGAGAACGCCGAGTACGAGGATGCCAAGAACGAGCAGGCCTTTGTTGAAGGCCGCATCTTGACCCTGGAGACGATCCTGCAGAGTGCTGTGATCATTGAGGAGGGTGCCTCCGCTGACAGGGTGAGCATAGGTAACTACGTGACGGTGGTAGAGGAGGACGGGGAGCCAGAGACTTACCACATCGTCGGCTTCGCCGAGGCAGACCCCCAGAGTGGCCGCATCTCCAACGAATCTCCCCTCGGCAGAGCCCTGTTGGGTTGTCGCGTCGGCGATGAGGTCATCGTCAACGCCCCCGACGGCGTCCTGTGTTTCCGGATTATCGCCATCGAGTAGCCAAGCGAGGACGTGAGTATGGAGAAACTCAGCGATTTGGAGAGGCAGCGACATATCAAGCTGGAGAGGATCAGGGAAGGGGGCATAGACCCCTACCCGCCGCGAGTCCAGCGCAGCCATACGGCGGCCGAAGCCATCCTGGAATTCGAAACGGGCGAACCTGAGAGGGAGATCAGCCTGGTCGGCAGGCTGATGAGCATCCGCGTGATGGGCAAGTCCACTTTCGCCCACATCGAAGACGGCAGCGGGCGCATCCAGATCTACCTGCGTCGCGATACCCTGGGGGAAGAGGCTTACGAATTCTTCAAGCGGGACTTCGATATCGGCGATTTCATCGGGGTGACGGGGCGGCTCTTTCGCACCCACACTGGCGAAGTCACCCTCCAGGTAATGGATTTCAAAATGGTGGCCAAGTCCCTGCGCCCCTTGCCTGAGAAATGGCACGGCCTCAAGGATGTGGAGACCCGCTATCGGCAGCGCTACCTGGACCTCATCGCCAACGAGGAGGTGCGCCAGATTTTCGTGATCCGGGCTCGCATTGTCAGCGCGCTGCGGCGATTCCTGGACCGGCGGGGGTTCCTGGAGGTGGAGACCCCCGTTCTGCAGCCCATCTACGGCGGAGCGGCGGCCAGGCCCTTTGTCACCCATCACAACATCCTGGATCAAGACCTCTACCTCCGCATCTCCGATGAGCTCTACCTCAAGCGACTGATCATTGGCGGCTACGAACGGGTGTACGAGATCGGCAAGGACTTCCGCAACGAGGGCGTCTCCTATAAGCACAACCCGGAGTTCACCCAGTTGGAATTCTACCAGGCCTACGCCGATTACCACGACGTCATGGAGATGGCCGAAGAGATGGTCTCCTACGTGGCCCAGGAGGTGTTGGGCACAACTCGCCTCACTTATCAAGGAAACGAGATTGACCTCGCTCCGCCGTGGCCGCGCCGCAGCCTGCGCCAGGCCGTCAAAGAAGAATCGGGTATTGATTATGAGGATCACCCCGATACCCAGAGCTTGTACCAGGCGATTCGAGCCATCGGCGGCGACGTGGAGCCCAAGGCCACTAGGGGCAAGCTCATTGACGCCCTGCTCTCCAACTACGTGGAGCCCAGGCTCATCCAGCCCACTTTTCTGGTTGACTATCCCCTGGAGGTCTCGCCCCTGGCCAAGCGAAAGCCGGCATCTTTGGACACGGTGGAGCGCTTTGAGGGCTTTGCGGGAGGCATGGAGCTCTGCAATGCCTTCTCCGAGTTGAATGACCCCCTGGATCAGGAAGAGCGCTTCCTTGCCCACGGGCGCGCTTACGAGGCTGGCGACGAGGAGGCCCATCGGATGGACGAGGACTTCCTGGCCGCTTTGAGCTACGGCATGCCTCCCACGGGGGGCTTTGGCATGGGCATTGATCGCCTGACCATGTTGTTGGCCGACCAGATCTCCATCCGCGAGGTCATCCTCTTTCCCCACCTGAGGACGAAGGAGCTGAGCAGGTAAGCGGAGGGGGAGCAATTACCTGAGCAAGTGCTAAAGGCGATTTGCGCGTTTGGCGATTTTGTGGTATGATATGTATTGCTTTTAGCACTCTCGACCTGAGAGTGCTAAAATGTGAAAACTCAAAAATCGTAAATGGAGGTAGGGAAAATGTCAATTAAACTGAAGCCTCTGGGCGACCGTCTGATTGTGGAGCCCAGCGAGAGGGAGGAAGTGACGGCCAGTGGCATCATCATTCCGGAGACGGCCAAGGAGAAGCCACAGAAGGGCAAGGTGCTGGCCGTTGGTCCAGGCCGCCGGGACGAAGAGGGAAAGCGCGTCCCCATGGATGTCCAAGAGGGGGACCGCGTCCTCTTTGCCAAGTACGTTGGCACTCCATACAAACTGGAGCCCAACCGCGAGGTACTGGTGCTCAGGGAGAGCGACATCCTGGCTATCGTGGAATCGTAAACTCGTAGATTCGTA
>CAYNWI010000393.1:0-2647 GCA_964400825.1 uncultured Anaerolineae bacterium
CCCTTTCTCCCCTCGCTACTTTGTCTTTAGAAGTGAAAGGAGGCAAGATCGTGAAGAAACTGATTAACAAGCCAGAAGATGTGGTCAGGGAAGAGTTGGAAGGTCTGGCCTTGGCTTATCCAGACATAGTCAAAGTCCACTTCGAGCCTGACTTCGTCTACCGGGCTGATGCTCCGGTCAAGGGCCAGGTGGCCATCGTCTCCGGCGGTGGCAGCGGCCACGAGCCTATGCACGGTGGCCTGGTGGGCGTAGGGATGCTAAGTGCTGCCTGCCCCGGCCAGGTCTTTACCTCGCCTACCCCGGACCAGATGCTGGAAGCTACCATGATGGTTGATGGCGGAGCAGGGGTGCTGCACATCGTCAAGAACTACACCGGAGACGTCATGAACTTCGAGATGGCCGCCGACATGGCCCGCGAAGAGGGCATCAAGGTGCTGAGTATCCTGATAGACGACGACGCGGCGGTGAAGGACAGCCTGTGGACCGCCGGCCGGCGCGGTGTGGGCACCACGGTGCTGGCGGAGAAGATCTGCGGCGCGGCGGCGGAAAAGGGTTGGCCTCTGGAGAAAGTCGCCGACCTGTGCCGCAAGGTCAACATTAACGGCCGCAGCATGGGTATGGCTCTCACCTCCTGCACGGTGCCCATGGCTGGTAAGCCCACCTTCGACCTGCCTGAGGACGAGATGGAGATCGGCATCGGCATCCACGGCGAGCCGGGCCGGACGCGGATGAAGCTCAAGACCGCCGACGAGATCACTGAGATGCTGGCCCTGGGCGTCATTGAGGACCCGGCCTACACGCGAATCGTCCGCGAGTGGGACGAGGGCCAGGGCGAGTGGGTCGAGGTCGAGCTGGTAGACCCGCCGTTCAAGGCAGGCGATAAGGTGCTGGCCTTCGTCAACAACATGGGTGGCAGCGCGGCCATCGAGCCCCCCATCATCTACCGCAAGCTGCACGAGATCTGCGAGAAGAAGGGGCTGAAGATCGTCCGCAACCTCATCGGCGCGTACATCACCTCCCTGGAGATGCAGGGCTGCTCCATCACCTTGCTCAAGATGGACGATGAGCTCATCAAGCTGTGGGACGCTCCAGTCAAGACTATTGGCATGCGTTGGGGGATGTAGCGGGTTGGAGATTGGAGGTTGGAAGTTGGAAGTTGGAAACTAAAAGCCAACTTCTAACTTCCAGGTAAGGAGGAAACGGTTTTCCAAAATGATGACTAAGAGTCAGGTGCTGGAGTGGCTTAGGGCTACGGCTGTAGTGATCGAGGAGAACAGGCAGTATCTCACCGATTTGGACTCGCCCATTGGCGACGCCGATCACGGCATCAACATGGATCGAGGTTTCAAGAAGATAGTGAGCAAGCTGCCTGGTGTGGAGGAAAAGGACATCGGCGCCATTCTTAAGACGTCCGGGATGGCCCTCATCACCAGTGTCGGTGGGGCAGGGGGACCTTTGTATGGCACCTTTCTCATGGATGCGGGGAAGGCCGTGGCGGGCAAGGATGAACTCTCCGGTGATGACCTGGTCGCTCTTCTCGACGCTGGCTTGAAGGGGGTGATTAGGATAGGGAAAACCAACCTGGAGGACAAAACCATGGTGGATGCCCTTCACCCCGCCGTGGAGGCGCTCAAGAAAGCCGTTGCCGATGGCCAGGATACCGTGGAGGCCCTCCACCTGATGACAGATGCCGCCTACGAGGGGATGAAGGCCACTATTCCCATGCTGGCCAGAAAGGGTCGCGCCAGCTACCTGGGGGAGCGCAGCATCGGCCACCAGGACCCAGGAGCGACCTCTTCCTACCTGCTCCTGAAGACGTTGACGGAGACCGTCGAGGCTGACCAATCAGACTAGCGTGTCCGGGTTGTCCTCTACATGGCTATACATTATGGTTTTGTGTTAGGATTTGGAGAGGGGGTGATGAAAAGAGAAAAAGAGCGCGAGACCAAAGATCATTCCGTAACCAACCAAAATATCACTAGACAAAGGAGTAAGTCTAAATGGCAAAGAAATACGCAGCAGCAGTGGACCAGGGTACGACCAGTACCCGTTTCATGATCTTTGATCACGCAGGGCAGGTGGCCGGCGTGGATCAGATGGAGCACGAGCAGATCTACCCGAAGGCTGGCTGGGTGGAGCACGACCCGATGGAGATCTGGGCCCGCACCCAGGACGTGATCAAGGCCGGGCTGAAGAAGTCGGGGGTCAAGGCTGAGGAGATAGCGTCCGTCGGCGTGACCAACCAGCGCGAGACCACCGTCGTGTGGGACAAGAACACCGGCAAGCCCTACTATAATGCCATCGTCTGGCAGTGCACCCGCACCAAGGACATCTGCGACGACCTGACCAAGGATGGCGGCCAGGACCGCTTCCGCGCCAAGGTAGGGTTGCCCCTGGCGACCTACTTCTCCGGCCCCAAGATCAAGTGGATCCTGGACAACGTGGCTGGCGTCCGCAAGGCGGCCGAGAAGGGCGATGCCATCTTCGGCAACATTGACACCTGGGAGATCTGGTGGCTCACCGGTGGCCCCAAGGGTGGTGCGCACGTGACCGACGTCACCAACGCCAGCCGCACCATGCTCATGAATCTGAAGACCCTGGACTGGGATCAGGAGATCCTGGACATCATGGGCATCCCGCGCCAGAT
>CAYNWI010000394.1:0-2642 GCA_964400825.1 uncultured Anaerolineae bacterium
CCCGCATCTACGAGGGCACCAGCGAGGTGCAGCGCATGGTGATCGCCCACCAGATCTTGCGCGATAGCAGATAGGAGGAAACACAGATGACTCTGCTCAAACAAACTCTGTTGCTGGTAACATCGCTGCTGGTCGTCACGGTTCTGGTGACGGCGGGGGTGATCGCTGTCTCGGCGCGCCAATCCATCCTGGCCCAGGCCGAGACGGATAGCCGGGTCATCATCGAAGAGTTTGCCCGGGCCGTCGGTCTTGCCAGGGAGATTGGGCAGGAGCTGGAAGAGATCCTGGCCCAACAGCAAGGCGCGGAAATCTACCTGAGGACTCTTCTCCCCACACTGGCGCAAGCGACCGGTACGAGCAAGGAACAACTCGAAGCCCAACTGACCGAGGTCACCGGGTACGCGGCCTTGCAGGACTTCGCGGCCCGGCGGATAGAACGAGGCGTCTGGCTGGCCCAATTCATAGACCGCTTGCTGAGCGAGAACGTGAGCGCGATTTGGATTGTGGACCGCGCGCTGGACGTAGAGACGTTCGACGCGGTCCCCGATTGGGAGCAAGGTTCGGAGTTGAAGGCGATAGACCGGGACGCCTTCCAGACGGCGATGGATGAGGAACAGATCAAGACCTACTATGACGGCCGGTTTCTCAAGGTCGTCGCTCCCATCGCCGATGCTGAGGGAAATGTGACCAGTGGGACACTGGTGGCCATTCCTGTAGAACGTGTGGAGGAGGCTTTGAGACAACAACTGCAACTGACAGCGGTAGTGGCAGTGGTGGTGCTCAGCGTTGGGTTGCTGGTGTCGCTCATCTTGGCTCGCCGGGTAACCCAACCGGTCGCCCAACTCACGGCGGCCGCGGCGGACATCGAAGCCGGGACCTTTGGGGTCGAAAGCTTGACTGTCATCGCGCAGCGTCCAGACGAATTGGGGCAGTTGGCGCGCGTCTTCCAGCGGATGGCCCGCGAAGTCTACGCCCGAGAACAGCAGCTCAAGCAGGAGGTGCAGCAACTCCGCATCGAGATTGACGAAGTGAAGAAGGCCAGACAGGTGGCAGAGATCACCGAGACCGAATACTTCCAGCACCTGCGAGAGCACGCCAAGGAGATGAGAGAAAGGGCGGGAGAGGAAGAGGAATGAAAAGGATTTAGCCAAGTTGTTAGACTGAAAGCAAGCATCGTGGTATAATATGCTCAGACGAGGCGGGGCTAATCTTGGCCTGCCAGACTCTTATCAAATCGCTAGGCTGATCCAGCCTGGGAGGGAATCTAAATGGAAATAAAAGTAGAACAGCAAGACAAAGTTACCATCGCCATCCCCAGTGGCGACATTGATGCGCTCACCGCCAAGGAAGTCGCCGCTTTCCTCGGCAATCAATTGGGGGAAGGGGGGGATCAACTGGTCGCCGACCTGAGCCAGGTGGGTTACATGAGCAGTGCCGGCCTGCGCGCACTCCTGGCCACCCTGAAAGAGGCACGCCACAAAGGGGGCGACTTCCGCCTAGCAGCCGCGCAGGACAGCGTGCGCCAGGTTCTGGAGATGAGCGGCTTCAGCAGCATATTTCAGATCTTCCCCACCGTCGAAGAGGCCGTGGCCAGCTTTGGCGACTGAGGAGAACACGGAGACAAGTTTATTCTAAAGCAGGAGTGCGGACGCGAGTCCGCACCATAAGCAAACTCGCGTCTGCACTCCCCTTATAATCTCACGGATAGGAGGGCGTCATGTCTTCTGTTGAAAGAAGGCCGAAAGTCGGGGTTGTGCTGGGCAGCGGAGGTATAAAGCCCTTCTCAGCCATCGCTCTTTTTGGATTCCTGGACGAAATGGAAATCGTCGTTGATTTACTGGTCGGCTGCAGCGGCGGGGGGCTTGCCGCCGCCGCACGGGGCGCAGGGTTTACCCCGGCCCAAATGCGAGATTTGATTACCGAATTCCTGGACCGGGAGGCCTTTTCGAGTGTTGATTATCGAACCCTGTTAGGACTCGCCAATCTGCCGTTCGGTCGTTTCGACAAGGGAGCAGGTATTCTGAAAGCTGATCGCATGCGGCGAGCTTACCAGCAAGTTTTCAAGGATCTCAAGCTGGAAGACCTGTACCCGACCACCTTGTTGCAAACGACCGACATCTTGACAGGCGAGGGGGTTGTGCTGAGTCGTGGGCCGGTCGCCGACGCGGTTTGTGCGACTACCGCACTATTTCCATTGTTGCCGCCCGTCTGCATCGAGGGCCGATGGCTCGTTGACGGCGCCTACACCTCTTCGGTGCCTGTAATGGAAGCGGTCAATCACAATATGGATGTCATTATCGTCTTCGTTACCACCACCCAGATCGCTGCGGAGCCAGGCGGTTTTTTTGAGTACTTCAGCAATCTCATCAGCCGTACCCAGACTGCGCACGAACGCCGCGAAATGGCCCTGGCGATTGATCTACACCATCACGAAATCGTTATAGTTAACGTGCACTTTGGCCAGGTCATTCAGATGTGGGACATGGATCAAGTCCCAGTCATCCTGGAAGCAGGCCAAAAGGCCGTAGAGCGAAAAAAGAAAGAGATTCTGGCAGCGATAGAGAGCTTTTCGGTAAAGCAAAATGGATGAGCCTTTGTCAAAAGCACCCCTGGTCAGTGAACTGCTGTACTGGCTCGCCAAA
>CAYNWI010000395.1:0-2635 GCA_964400825.1 uncultured Anaerolineae bacterium
TCGGAGCTTGATAAGCGCGAGGGCGTTTGGCTTCGTTAACCCAAAGATCGCTATCTACTACATATTGTAGTTTAGCGCAAAGCAATACCAAATATCTAGTATCCAATTGCGGAGCAGTTCTCGGTCCTGAGACCGCAACCGATATCAGGTATTAGTCCGACCGCACGTGCATGGGCATGATCACGTGAACGAAATCCACGTCCCCCACGGGCTTGAGGACGCCGGGGCTAGAGGAAGTGGTGGTCTCCAGAACTACCTGGGCGCTGTCCATAACCGAGAGGACGTCAATAAGGTACTTGACGTTGAAGGCGATTTCGACTGCATCCCCCTCGATTGAGGCGTCAATCTCGCCCACGTTATCGCCCAACTCAGCACTGGTGGCGGCGATGGTGACGTGGCCCGGTGCCAGCTCCCCGCCAGGGACGATTTGAAGGCGCGCGATATTGGCCGCGTCACGGGCAAAGATGTTGGCCGTCTTGCAGGCTCTCAAGAAGCTGTTGGTGTTCAAGACCGTGCGAGTGGAAGAACCCTTAGGGATGATCTGCTGATAGTCGGGGAAATTGCCCTCAATGAGTTGGGAGACCAGGTCCACATTTGGCGCATGGAAAAGCACCTGGTTGCGGGTGGGGGTGATGACCAGGGTGATGTCTTCCTCGTCGGTGCCGATGCGCGCCAGCTCTGCCAGGGCCCGGGCGGGGATGATGACGCTGGCCGGCTCGACTTCCGCGGGAAGCTCGGCGGTGCGCACCGAGAGGCGGAAGCCGTCGGCGGCGGCCAGGGTGAGCCGGTTTCCCTCGAACTTGGCCAGCACACCGGTCAGAATGGGGCGGCTTTCATCGGTGGCCGCAGCCAGGACGACCTGCTCGATCATCCTCCTGAAGGCAGTAGGCTCCAAAGTGATCTGGCCCTCCCCCTCCTCGGCCGAGGGAATGAGCGGGAACTCCTGGGCGTCTATGCCCTTGAGGTTGGCCTCGTAGCGGGCGCACTTGAGGTTGAGGGTTTGGGTGCGCACGACCAGCTCCATGTCTATGCGCTCAGAGGGCAGGGAGTTGATCAGGTCAATGAAAGAGCGGGCTGGCACCGTCGTAGCCCCGTCTTCCTCCACCTTGGCCCCAATCCAGCAGTTGATGCCGATCTCCAGGTCCGTGGCCGACAGCTTCAGGCGGCCGTTGTCGGTGGAGAGCATCACATTGGAAAGCACGGGCAACGTGCTGCGGGTAGCCACCGCTCGTCCCACCACGCTCAGGCCCTTGGCTAAATTCTCTTGTAAGCAAGAAACTCTCATGAACGTGACCTCCTTAATTTATTTCGGCGGCTCGATGGTGATGGGCGTGTTGATGTCGTAGACATTGCCCTCCGCCTCAGTGACCATCTGACTCGTCTCCATACGGAACACCCCTCGGATGACAACCGGGGGCAGATCGCTTTGGTCGGCCACCCATATCTCTTTATGCATCGTATCCCCGAAGTCATAAACGTAGTGTTGACAATGGACGCCATTCACCGTCTCCTCGCCTGCCAGAACCATATCACTATCAGGCTCCATGATGTCTCCCAGTTGGTCAAAGGCATCCTCTGTCTCCTCTTGAGATCCCTGCATCCAGGTATCGCCCACCTTGACCCAGAAGTTGTCGTCAATCCAGATATACTCGCCGAGGCCCGTGACGAGGTGCCCGGAAGGAGGCTCGCGGACCCATTCCATCGTGTAGCTCATCTTCACCCCGCCGCCCGCCGACATCTGCACCTGGACTGACCAATCGAGGCGGTAGCTGTCCAGGCTGTCCAGGCTGGCGACTTCTACGGTAGCACCGCCCTGACTGGCTGGCGGGGTGGGCAGACCCTCAGGCGCGGTGGGCACGGCAGGCATCTCCATCGCTCCCTCAGGCGGTTCGATGGTGATGGGCGTGTTGATGTCGTAGAGGTGGCGCTCCTCGCGGTAAACCACCTCGATTGTCTGCGAAGCGATTTCGAAACTTAGTTTCTGGGTAGTCTGCGACCGGATGACGACCGGCGGCAAGCCACTTTGGTCGGCTATCCAAAACTCTCCCTGCACATGGATAGCCATTTCTGAGGGCATGGACTGCCGCGCCTCTTCGGATGTGTCCTCTGGAATAGGGAACGCCATGGCGTAATCGGTGTCAATGGTGTATTTCTGGCAGCGAATGTCGTCCACCGTTTCCGTGCCCACCGGGGTCAGGCCGCTTTCCAAGCCCCCCAGCAGGTCTTCGAAGTCTAACTGTAACTCTTGCTGGGCAGTCGCTTCCGCGCCACTGGGCCCGGACGGGATTTGCATCCAGTCATCGCCCATCTTTAGCCACATGGTGTCGCCGATTTCGATGCTCTCTGTATCTGGAATCATGCCTGCGTGGGTACTGACCGTGTGCCGGGCCTCTGGTTCCCGCACCCATTCGACCTCCATGACCCAGTCGTCAAACATCATGGCAAAGACGTCCCCAACCCCCGGCTCCTTCGCCCCCTCCATCCCCTCTGGCCTCTCCACCAGTTCCATCTCGATACGCGTTCGGTAGCTGTCCAGAGCATCCTCCGGGTTGGCGACGAGCATTGATGGCTTCGCCTCGGCCACCGGCGTTGGCGAGGGCGGGACAGGCGTGGCGGTCGGTTCTGCGGGTTTCGC
>CAYNWI010000396.1:0-2618 GCA_964400825.1 uncultured Anaerolineae bacterium
GGCCCACCGGTGTACATGTCCACCGGCAACCAGTAGCGGCCCGCCTCGGGATCCCACGGGCAGTCGTCTCGATGCAGCGGCTCGCCCTCTTTGCGATAGGGGGTCACGTAGGCGTAGTGATACCACGAGGAGCACAGGAAGGTGTCCATGGTGTCGGTCTCGCGCTCGGCAGGGCCGCCGCACTTGGGGCAGGTAGTGTAGCGGAAGC
Organism: uncultured Anaerolineae bacterium; assembly: GCA_964400825.1. Lineage (GTDB taxonomy): Bacteria > Chloroflexota > Anaerolineae > VGOG01 > VGOG01 > CAYNWI01. Next base: position 209 of record CAYNWI010000396.1, read on the forward strand.
CTTCGTGGAACTTGAGGGGCGATTCGCCTGTGGGCAGGAACTCGGCGTCCTCAGGCAGCAGCACCGGCAGGTCCTCGTAGGGCACCGGCACGATCCCGCACTGGTCGCAGTAGACGATGGGGATGGGCGCACCCCAGTACCGTTGGCGGCTGATCAGCCAGTCGCGCAGCCGGTAGTTGACGGCGAACTCGCCAGTGCCCCGCTCCTCCAGCCACTCAGTTACTTTCTGAACCGCCACCTCGCCCGGCGTGCCGCTGAAGGGGCCGGAGTTGATCATCGTGCAGTACTCGGCGTGGAGCAGCAGGTCTCGGTAGAACGCAACGCCCCACAGCATCTCCATGACCGTGCGCTTGTCCCGCACCGCTGACTCCAATTTCTTGCAGCGGGCCAGGATCTCGCGATCAGCCTCCGTAGAGTTGAACTCCCGAACGCCGTCATCAAAGACGAAGACCCAGCGGGCGCCGACCACTTCGGTCCACGAGCCGGACTTGACGTGCGCCTGCGCCAGCGCGACGTAGCGGGCCACCTGTCCCCTGTCCATCGTGACGTACAGGGAGCCATCCCGCTCCTCGAAGGGGATACCGGCCTCGGTCAACGCCTCGGCGAAGCCCTCGGCCATCGTGCCCCGCATGGCGAAGGACTTGGCGACGCCATCGGGCCGGTCAATGACCGGGATGATGGGCAGGCCGTGTTTCAGGGCAAACTCGAAGTCCCGCTCGTCGTGAGAGGGAACGCCCATGATGGCTCCTGTCCCGTAGGTCATCATCACGTAGTCGGCCACCCAGATGGGGATGCGCTCGTCGTTGACCGGATTGATGGCATACGCGCCGATGAACACGCCGGTTTTCTCCCGCTCGGTGCTCAGGCGGTCAATCTCGCTCTGGCGGGCGGCCTGGAACTTGTAGGCTTCCACCGCCTCGCGGTGCTCCGGCGTGGTCAGTTTGTCCACCAGCGGATGCTCCGGGGCCAGCACCATGAAGGTGGCGCCCCACAGGGTGTCGGGGCGAGTGGTGAAGACGACGATGTCGTCCTCTTGCGCCCCCCCTCGTTCCCTCCCAACTCTGGGGGGGAAGTCTGCGATCGGGAAGGTCACGTTCGCGCCTTCGCTGCGTCCGATCCAGTTCTTCTGCATGGTGCGGATGCGCTCCGGCCAGTCTATCTTGGAGTAATCCAGCAGCTCGTCGGCGTAGTTGGTGATGCGGAAAAACCACTGCTCCAGGTCCTTCTTGATGACCGGCGTTTCGCAGCGCTCGCAGTGGCGATCCTCCCCCCACACCTGCTCTCGGGCCAGCGTGGTGTTGCACTTGGGGCACCAGTCCACCGGGGCCATCTTCTTGTAGGCCAGGCCCGCTTCGTAGAACTTGAGGAAGAACCACTCCGTCCATTTGTAGTAGTCGGGCAGGCAGGAGACCGCCTCCCGATCCCAGGCCCACATCGCTCCCATGGAGCGGAGCTGGCGGCGCATGACCTCGATGCTATCCCAGGCCCATTTGAAGGGATGGATGCCGCGTTCGATGGCCGCGTTTTCGGCTGGCAGCCCGAAGGCGTCGAAGCCGATGGGGTAGAAGACATTGTAGCCCTTCATACGGATGTAGCGCGCGCGGGCATCTGAGGGAGCCATCACGTACCAGTGGCCGATGTGCAGGTAGTTGGCCGACGGATAGGGCAGCATGGTCAGGAAGTAATACTTGGGCCGGGTCGGGTCCTCCACCGTGCGGTAAAGCCCGTCGTCGTCCCATTGTTTCTGCCACTTGGCTTCGATCTGTTGGGGGATGTATTTATCAGTCATTAGGTTGCTCCTTTCTGTTGAATTTGCTTTCCCTGCTTGAAGATGATATAATCTATCTTGGAGGGTGAATCCTCACTTCAATGCTGATAAGGAGTAAGATGTTGAAGACTATTAAAGCAGTTTATGAAAATGGTCTGTTCCACCCGCTCGAATCCGTCTCGTTGCCGGATCGAACTGAAGTGAAACTGGTCTTCTTGTCACTGGAGGATGACCTCTCTTCTCTGGCTCTGGCCCAGCTCGCAGAGGACAGCCCCTCTTTTGCTTTCCTTGCCGATCCACGGGAAGATATATACACTTTGGAAGATGGAGAACCAGTGTGATGAGGTTCTCCGCCATCTTGCACCGGGGCGACATCGTCCTCGTCCCGTTCCCCTTTACGGACCTCACGGGGCGAAAAGTGCGCCCTGCGGTAATCGTTTCCCCCGACCCCATAGGGAAGGATATAATCCTCGCCTTTATAACTTCTGTTGTCCCTTCACCTCTGCTCTCTACAGACTTCCTCCTCGAGAAATTCCATCTGGCGTTCCATTTGACCGGCTTGAGGACTGCATCCGTTTTCAGGATGGCCAAATTGGTCACCCTTCATCGCTCTTTGATCTTACGGCGTTTGGGAAAGGTGGG
>CAYNWI010000397.1:0-2605 GCA_964400825.1 uncultured Anaerolineae bacterium
GCCGTGTCGGACCGCGATTTCGTGGCCGAGTTCCTGTTCTGGGCCGCGCTGCTGCAAACCCACCTCAGCCGCCTGGCCGAGGATCTGATCTTATGGTCGTCAGCGGAGTTCGGCTTCGTGGAGCTGGACGACGCCTACGCCACCGGCTCCAGTCTGATGCCGCAGAAGAAGAACCCCGATTCGCTGGAGTTGCTACGGGGCAAGGTGGGGCGCATGGTGGGGCATCTGGTGGCCTTGCTGACCACGCTCAAGGGGCTGCCTTCGACCTACAACAAGGATCTGCAGGAGGACAAGGAGCCACTGTTCGACGCCCTGGACACGCTGAAGCTGGCGCTGCCAGTGGCGGCGGGCGTGGTCCGCACCCTGAAGGTCAACGCCCAGGCCATGGCCGCGGTGCTAGACGACGCCATGCTGGCCACCGACCTAGCCGACTACCTGGTGCGCCGGGGCGTCCCCTTCCGCCAGAGCCACGAGCTGGTGGGCCGGGCGGTGAGGCGAGCCGAGGCGCTGGGCTTGCCGCTGCACGAGCTGCCGCTGGTCGAATTCCAGGCTATCTCCAAAGCTTTTGATGCCGACCTCTACGCGGTGTTTGACCACCGACGCTCGGTGGAGGCGCGGGACTCCTACGGCGGCACGGCCACCGCCGCCGTCCGCCAGCAAATCGAACGGGCACGGGCGGTGCTTCGCGAGCAAGCGTAAACGAGTCTACCACTGATTGTCCCTACTGGCTCAGGTAGAAGGGCACGTCGGTGATGATGCAGAAGCGTCCTCGCCAGTCCCGGCGGGCGTAGAGCAGCGCCACCCTTAGCATCCAGGCCGTCTGATTATGCAGCAGGTGATGCCACCAACGGGTGGGCACGAACTCCGGCACCACCACCGTCACGTAGTGATCCTCCTCGTCCACAAAGCGGTCAATGAACTCCAACAGCGGAGCCATGACGGAACGGTAGGGCGAGGGCAGGATCTCCAATGAAACCTCGGGCAAGACTTCTTGCCAGCGGGCACGGAGCTTCGCTGTTTCCTGAGGATCACTCTCCACGGTAACGATGTGTAGCTCACCGCCCAGTACCTGGGCGTACTGCACCGCCTTCAGTACCCCCCGGTGCAAACCGGCCACGGGTACGATCACCGTGTGGTGGAGCACCGGTCCGGGCCAGGGTTGAGTCAGGGAGAGCTGTTGGGCCACGTCATCGTAATGGCGATGGATGGTTCGGAAACCCTGCACCAGGAGAGGGATGAGGAGCAGCACAATCCAGGCGCCGTGCACGAACTTGGTGGCTGCCATCACCACCAACACCACCCCCGTGGCGATGGCCCCTACGCCGTTGATCACCGCCGAATGGCGCCACCCAGGGCTGCGCAGCTTCAGCCAGCGGCGCACCATGCCTGCCTGGTTCAGGGTAAACGACACAAATACCCCCACGGCATAGAGGGGGATCAGAGCATGAGTGCTGGCGCCAAAGAGGATCACCAACAGCGACGCCAGGCCGCCCAGCAACAGAATGCCGTTGGCGTACACCAGCCGGTCCCCCAGATTAGCCAGTTGACGGGGCAGGAAGCGGTCCAGGGCCATCCACATGGCCAGCCGGGGGAAATCAGAGAAGCTGGTGTTGGCCGCTAGCATCAGGATCAGGGCTGTGGCTACTTGCACGGCGTAGTACAGTGGATTCACCCCGAAGATGATGCGAGCTAACTGTGAGACCACTGTCTCTCCCTCTAGCGGCAGCACGCCGAACTGACGGGCCAGGAAGGTAATGCCCAGGAACATACTCACCAGGATGCCGGCCATCCACAGCAGCGTCTTGCCGGCGTTGTCGCCCTCTGGTGGCTTGAACACCGGCACGCCGTCGCTGATGGCTTCCACGCCGGTGAGGGCGGTGCAACCAGAGGCGAAGGCTCGCAGGATCAGGAAAACCGTTAGACCCTGCACAGCGGCCGGCACTGCGGTCGAAACGGGCGTCTCTGAGACTGGATGTCCGAACAACAGGCGCACCAGACCGGCCACGATGAGCAGAAACATGGTGGCGACGAAGAAGTAGGTTGGCACGGCGAACACCCGCCCCGACTCCCGCACCCCCCGCAGGCTCATCAGGGTCACGAAGGCCACAGCCGCCAGAGCCAGGAGCACCCGCCAGGGATAGAGGGTGGGGAAGGCCGAGGTGATGGCCGCCACCCCTGCCGAGATGCTCACCGCCACCGTCAGCACGTAGTCGGTGAGCAGGGCGCCGCCCGCCACCAGGCTGGGCAGCGTCCCCAGGTTCTCCCGGGCCACAATGTAAGCGCCGCCACCGGTCGGGTAGGCGTGCACTGTCTGGTAGTACGAACTGGCCACGATGAGCAGCAAGACAGCGATGAGCAGGGCGATGGGCAACGACAGGGCCAGGGCACCGCGGCCGGCCAACACCAGCACGAGCAAGATCTCCTCCGTGGCGTAGGCCACCGAGGATAGGGCGTCCGACGAGAGCACGGCCAGAGCCTGGACCTTGCTCAACCGCTCGTGGATAATGCGTGCGATTGGCAAGGGGGTGCCGATGAGCATTCGCCTAAAAGTTGTAAGCAAGTCACTTCACCTCCCAATTGAGGCCAATATTCTTCAGTATCAGCC
>CAYNWI010000398.1:0-2603 GCA_964400825.1 uncultured Anaerolineae bacterium
AAGTGGTACCTGACTAGGAACCAGCCACGAATTTCACGAATTGACACGAAGAAAAGAAATCAGTGAAATTCGTGTAATTCGTGGCAAACACTATCTTGGACTTTGGACAAAGTGAAAACGACCGGTCATAGAAAGATCGGTTGACAAGAGAGTATGTTGGACCTTAGCAAGCAGTTTCAGGCGGCTTTGGAGGCTTTTTTGTCCTTCTTGATGACTGGATGGCGCTTTCGGCGTGGCAGTCGGTGCCCTTTGGCCCGCCCAGGCGGATTACCTCGGGGTTTGGGCGGCTTGGCCGGCGTCCCAATCTCCCAAATAATTCGCCCGAAATCGCGCTGCACCGTGCTCGGCGAGGCGGTCTCCCTTTTGGCCTCAGGAAGATACCGTTCCCACGGACGCGGCATCGCTTCGGCCAGATCACGGGCCAGCCAAAGTTGCATGTAGGCTAACGCCACAATCTGTATCCAGTTCTCCTCGTGCTCCACATCTGGCGTTTGATAGGCCGTCATCAACAGCCGCTGCTTGCCAAAGCGGAAGTAATGCTCCACATCGTAGCGTTGGCCGTAGGCTTCCCACGCCTCCACGAGGGAGAGTTCGTTGCGGCGCTCGCCGATGACCATCAGCCACAGGGTGTGCTTGAAGACAAGGTTGCCTTGCTCATCTAACACCTGCACCCGGATCAGGGCGAAGGGATGCTGATGCATCGGCAGATCCTGCTTCCCAGTCATCAGCAGGTTGTGCCATCCCTCTAGCTGCACTCGGTAGACGCGCCCCTTGCGGGTGGTGAAGGTATCCTCTTCCACCACATCGGGTTCACCCCAGGTCGAGGGGTCTTGCAGATCGAAACGCTCTCCGTACCAGGTGGGATGGCCTCGAGGACACTTGCCTTCCACTGGTGGGGCTGGACGATAGAACACCCGGTTGCCGCGCGACCGCACTACATTCACCAGGTTCTTGTGCCCCTGCACGGCTACTGGTCCCAGGTACGTCACGGCACTGTAGACGCTATCTGCTACATGCACGCAAAGCTCTTCGTGAAAGGGCAGGGTCTCATCCTTCATCAAAACGTCCATTTGCTCGGCTCCCACGCCAGTGGCTTTCTCGTCACTGTGCACGCGGCGTACGACCAGGGGCACTGCCGACGGCGGGTCGTTGGCCTTGATCTTCTCCGGAAAACAGACCAGATGGGAGTAATCATGCCCGATGGCGATGGGCTTGTTTCCCCTCACCGTGTTCGGTTGGTGCACAAACGTGCGGTCCGCTAGCGTACGGGCAAAGGGACGCGGGATGGGCACCACGTCTGTCCCCAACAACCAGAACTTCCGCTCCTGGGGCACTGGCAGGTAAGGCGCTATCAATTGTACCCACTTCTGTTCAAACGCCCGCCGCTCTTCATCTGCTTGCTCCGGTTCGCTGGGCTGGAACAGATGAGCAATGGCGTCGTGCACACTGCTGTAGTGCCGACGGAAAAAGGGGCTCAGGCTCAACTCCACTACCGACCGTGCATTGGGAGTGCTCGATAGGGCATCAATTAACTCCATCAGCGCATCGGCCCTGAGATCAAACGCCTCATAGAGCTCCTGGCGAAACTGCTTGAGTTGGGATATGGTCTCTTGAATGTCCATACCCCAATAATGCCACAAATCTGTTAAAGTGCAAGTCGCAACCTAGCTTTACCTATAATTTGTCCAAAGTCCAAACTATCGGGAGGGATAACTTATGGAACTCAAGATCGTCAAGATCGAAAAGCCTGAGGACGTGAACATGATCCTCGGCCAATCGCACTTCATCAAGACCGTGGAGGACGTCCACGAGGTGATGGTCACCTCGGTGCCGGGGGCTAAGTTCGGGCTGGCCTTCTGCGAGTCGTCGGGGGCCTGCCTGGTGCGGGCCAGCGGCACGGACGAAGAACTGGTGGAGCTGGCCAAAGAGAACGCTTTCGCCCTGTCCGCCGGCCACGCCTTCATCGTCCTCATGCGCGACACCTACCCCATCAACTTCCTCAACGCCATCAAGAACGTGCCTGAGGTCTGCCGCATCTTCTGCGCCACGGCCAACCCGGTAGAGGTGGTCATCGCCGAGACGGAGCAAGGCCGTGGCATCCTGGGGGTCATAGACGGACTTCCACCCAAGGGCATCGAGGGCGAGGAGGGCATCGCCTGGCGCAAGGACTTCCTGCGGATGATCGGCTACAAGCTGTGAATGTTCGGCCAGCAATGCAAAAACCCACGAGACCTTTCGTGGGTTTCTTCTTGCAGTACAAACTTGATTGCCAAACCCCAATCAGATGCAGTCGGCGTGGAATAATCCACGGCCTGCCGATGAGCCGCAGTTTATCATCGCTCCTCTGCCGGCTTCAGGCACGATTCGAGAGCCTCTTTCAACTTGCCCATCAATTCCTCAAGTGATTCGGCCTCAATGCGATAGTCCTGGAGTTCGGGCACGATAGCGACCAAATGACCCTCTTCATCTTGCTCTATCGTCAGACTGAACTCTTTTGGCATCTCAACCTCCCATTGGTGCACGCTAATCAGAGCTTCAGTCCTCTATTCTCAGTAGATAGCAATTGGCCATTTCACCCTGTATTTCCAATGCCAACCTCAACC
>CAYNWI010000399.1:0-2602 GCA_964400825.1 uncultured Anaerolineae bacterium
CTCTTTCCTCAAAACTCTATGGTCTTCAATTTGGATCAATCCCCATCGAAAAATGACCTATCGATAGAACACGATATGCTGGCGTTGCCCAACCAGTGCTTGCACGGAATTTCCCCTTCCCAAAGCTTTCGCCCCCAGGTAACAAAACAGCCGACCAGCCACCGGGATCGCTCCCAGGCCAGGGATCGGCTGTGAATCCTTCATACCACCCTCCTCGGTGAACTACAATTGGGACAAGGGCTGCAACGGTGCTACATTTCGATTTATGTTACGATTCTACTACGAAATGAGGCAGATGTCAAATGCCAGATTTCGGAAACACTGCTCCCGTCCATAACACCACCACGACACGGGGCGCTCACTGCCTGATGCTGACAGCGGCTAAGCACAAGCCAAAGCGTCAAACATCTGAAAAGCAACAAAAGAGGGCCAGCAGAACTGAAGCGCTGGCCCTTTCCTTGCAGGTGCGCCCCTTGTTCTTTCTGGCTATTTCACGACTTGCTTACGCCAAGCCCTGCCAGAATAGCCGGAATGGTCTTGGTCGCTGTATCAACGCCCAGTCCCCAGGCAAAGGCAGCGATGTAGTCGGACGGCGTGCCGAAGGTCTTGCTGAAGTACTCGGTTGTAAGGGCAAAGGCAAACGCCAATACCAATGAAATCAAGTTAGGAATTGGAACGTAATACTTAAAAGCCAGATACCCGGGGTAGAGCAACTCGACAGCCTTCTCCATGAATTTGCGCACCTCTGGGACAGACTCCGCAGTGGGAGGAACAGCCTTAGGAACTGCTGCCTTTCTGCGCTTCGGCGAGGCCATCGCCAAGCCCTTGAGTGTGTCCAGTGTCTTGTCCAGCTTGGTCACAAGATCATTCCAGTCTGCGAGATCAAGCTCTTTTTCGAACCGCACGGGAACGTTCCCCAGCACTCCGCAAGCATCATAGAACCGTTCCTGCTGCGCAGGGATAGGGAGCTTGTCCACGTCGATGTCTTCTTTGAGATGGAGACAGACGCGGACGAAGTAGAGAACGCGTCCAGCCCGCTTCAAAAGGTCTGTAAGTCCCAAGAGCTTGGTGCGCAGCTGCTGCAGTTCACCATCGTTGGCGATTGGCGTTGGCTGATCGCCCGAGTTGGCAGCCGGCCAGTATATCACGGACTCGGCCGTAGCCAACAGCATTGGCTTATACTCGTCCGGAACCTGGAGTGCTTCCCCATGTGCCGCCTTGAAGGCCCGGTGCACTGGAAACTGCACCTCCTGCGCGAATCCTTTGATAGCCTCGAGCAACGACTCTTCGGCCTTCTTGTCTGCGTACCACTGCTTCACGGCTGGGTCTTCTGAGGTCGCTGCCAATGAAGCGACAGTGTGATCTCGCACGAGGGTTCCCAGTTCTTTTCGCAATTTCTCGACCCGCCCTTTACTTTTCTCCACAATGCTGTAGCGTTTCAGCCTTTTGTCCCAATTGTCCTGGGGATCTTTTACAGGCGCGGAAACCCCCTCTTGCTCGATCCTGTTTAGCAGCCGGTCTAACTCCCCATCCAAGAACCTGAGCGGGTGCCATTTGTTGTAAGTAATGCGGACCACGGTGGAAACGAACACACCGAGCAGCACCGTTAGGATCGCCCACCAGATCGAATCCCGCAGCTTCAGCTCAAGCGTGAACTCGCCCTTGTCTTTATCGGCGGGCAGCAAGTCGAGGGACCCAGAGTAGGTGCCATTGCCTGTCTCAACGTCGCTCACCTCAACCGCCACTACTGCTAGATCAGACACGGTCGTAAGCTCACCTGTCTTGAGCGTAAGCATATCGCCAGAATCGGCATTCACCAAGAGGGCGGTTATATCATCTACCTCTTCGACAGTGGTGAAGATCTCGGTAGATAGAGGGATCGCCAGCGTTTCTAAACCTTCATACCGTGTCTGGCATCGAAACCAGGAGCGTAGCCAGTTGGGCAGAATGGTGGGACAGGACTGAATGCCAACGACTGTGAGATCGTCCCTGAGCAGGGCCACACTTCCCGGCTGAGCCTGTGTCTTGGCTTCTTGAGCCTCTTTAAGCCTCTTGAGTCCTGCTATCGCGCAATCTACCGCTTCCGGTTTGCTGAGCAGTTCCAAATACTTCGTCTTGGCTGCTTCAAAATCCTCTGCCTCAAGCAGATAGTCGGCCCCGGCACAGGGATTCCCATCGCCATGTACGGGATGCGGGACAACAAACAGACATGCTACAACGATAGCAGCTATCAGCAGTGTGTTCGAGACGAGACGGTGATACTTGCTGTTCCAGTTCATCTTCTTGCCCCCTTCTGTCATTCCGAACGTGTCGTTAAGAAACAGTCGCCGGAATGACGGCTCGTTAAGAAAACTCGATGCCGTGCCCGGAAAAAACGGGGCATCTTTGAGTGTCCACAGGGAACCGCCTTGTTATCGGAATAAAGTTGCCAGTCCCTCCTACTATTCTTCCGAAAGCTATTCATCCAGTAAAATAAACAGCCGACCACCCACCAGGATCGTTCCCGGGCCAGGGGTCGGCTATCAATCTTTCATATCACCCTCCTCAATGAATTACAATTGCTGCAACGAGGGCTGCGACGGTACTAAAATTTATGTCGTTA
>CAYNWI010000400.1:0-2593 GCA_964400825.1 uncultured Anaerolineae bacterium
CATCTGTGTCCTATTTCCCAATCCAACTCAGGTCGCCCTTACGCTCGTTATCGTAGACTTTGCGCTTGATCTGAGGCTTGGGGCCAAAGTTAAGCAGCAGGCCGACTTCGTAGGGTGTAGCCTTCAGGTAGTTCAGCAACTGGGCTTCGTGCTCTGGGGCCAAGGTGCGGACGGCCTTGATCTCGACCAAGACCACACCGGCGACGAGGAGGTCGGCGAAGTATTCACCAACAACCTGGCCGTTGTAATAAACTTTGATGAGAGCCTCTGGGATGACCTCCAGGCCCAGTTTGCGCATCTCGATCACGAGAGCGTTCTGGTAGACCTTCTCCAGAAAGCCGTAGCCGAGGGTGTTGTACACCGTGTAGAACGCCCTGATGATCAGTTCGGTGATGTCTTTGTGTTTTGCTTCCATGCTTTTGTTTGGACACGGATTTACACAGATGAACACAGATTTTTCTCTTTTTATCTGTGCCAATCCGTGTGCATCTGTGTCCTACCCCTAGCCCTACTCGAACTTCGGCAAGGTCTAACTTTCACTGGCATTCACGTAATCTCTTCTGGATACAATACGTCAGGCAGGCGGGCCCGCCCAAAGGGGTCATCCATTGCCTCGGTCATCCTCGCCAGCCGCTCCTGCAACTCCGACCTTTCCAGCGCCCACTTCCTCATCATCGGGCGGTCATACGTCACGACCACCTGGGCACCCAACACGGCACCTGCGGCATCTGTGCCAAACGTCCCCAGGGCCAACACCTTGGCATCCTCACGGGTAAAGCCTGTCTCCCGCAACCGTCTTGCCCAGCGCTTAAAGTAACGCCCAGGATATAGTACCTCGACACGCTTCAAGAACATCAGGGTCTCGGCTGGCGACACCCGGCGACCGTGTACCTGGAGCAGATTGAAAACCTCTACCGAAATAAACAATCGCCGCTTCTTCCCTCGTGCCAAATGGACAAGCAGGATCGCTCGCCGTTCCTCCTCCACGAGTGTCAATCCCCGCGCCAGAGCGGATACTCCCTCGAAGTACCGGCGGACGATATTCTTATCCAGCAACAAGCGCATCTGGCCGGACATCCTGCTCCTCGGTAGCCTCGATCTCTATGTCGAACTCGGCATAGATTTTGTCCCAAAGCGCCTGCCGCTCCTCATCCGAGAGCGCCTGGTATTCTCGCCACGTCACACCCCCGAAGTATGGTTGGTCGGCCGGAGGGGGGTGACCGCCATACAGTGTGATGGCCTCCTCGCGGACTTCCCTCAACACCGTTTGGGCCTCGTCAACCGACACACCGTAGGGCAGGCGGGAAGGTACGGTTCCCTCAGGCAGGATCCGAATCTCCCTTTGCCCCACCATCACCTGGAGACGCTGCCCCAACTGCGCCTGCCGCAACAGCCGCTCTTCAATCCACAGCCCCTTCTGTTCCTCCAATACGATTGCATCACTCATTAACTATGCTCCTCCCTAATTTTTCTTGGGGACACAGATTCACACAGACGAACACAGATTTCTTTTTTTAGTTTTTTATCAGTGCCAATCTGTGTTTATCTGTGTCCTACATCCTGACCCAACTCAGACCGCCCTTACGCTCGTTATCGTAGACTTTGCGCCTGATATGAGGCTTGGGGCCGAAGTGCCGTCCTGAGGCCGCTTCGCTTACGGTCTAAGGGTTTGTGGCTGGTCTTCTCCTGATGGACAACCTTGGAAAGTGCTACTGCTCCAAAAACGCCGTCACCGCCTGGAGCACAATCTCAACGTCTTGAACCGGCTCTCCCGTTAGAGGCGAGGGGTGCACATGTCCCTCGACATCGTGGTGATGATGCGGGTAAGTCTCCAGATGGCGGAACTCTTCCTTGTTGTCCCAACGCAGAAGAGGCACCGCGCTGAAGAGCTGATAGGCATAGTCTATGTGTCCACGGTTGTAATATATGCGTACCTGAAACCTGACCTCTCCTCCGAGCGCCGCCCTGACTTTGAAGAAGAACTGATCGGGAGAGAACTCTTTGGTCTCTACCACAGTCACTTGCTCGCACATCGAGTGCGTTTGAAGGATAGCCACCAGAGTACTGAGGAGGGCGGGCAGCGAAGTCAAGCTACGACCTCCTGGCGGAGTCCCAGCCAACTCTCCAACATCTCTCGGGAGACCTTCCAATCTAGCCAGTCATCTTCCTCTTGCATAATGGCTCGGCCCAGAGCCTGGCGTTGCTCAAGAGAGAACTCGCCTTCCTCCAGCAGGACTGACCGCTCGTGCAGATACTCTACGAACTGCTCAAAGCGCATCCCGTACTTGCGTTCAAAGCGAGCTAGCTCCCGCTGGAGAGTGTCTATCTGACGGAGGACATATTCTCGCAACAACGATCGAGCGGCCTCTTCCTCTGTGGCGAAGACCTTTCTCCTGATCAGAGGTTCCATCACAGCACTCACTCTGGTATTCATCGTTTCCTCCCCTCCTGTATACTCTTTTGAAGACTTTTCCCCACTGCCCACACCACAAATCCCGCTTCCACACACTCTACTGGCTCAAAGATGTTCCGCTCATCCACCCCTCTGTTCCCGTGCTCCCCTTCTTTGCCACGAATTGCACGAATTTTCACT
>CAYNWI010000401.1:0-2592 GCA_964400825.1 uncultured Anaerolineae bacterium
ACGTGCACCGCCGAGGCTTTGAAGGCGATGTGAACCCCCATTCCCTCCCTCAGCTCCATCTCCTCCAGCGACCTCCGGGTGATCATGCAGATGAAGTCGGGCGGGATGCGAACGGTGATGTAAACGATCGTCCCCCTGTCCGAGATGTCCACGATCTGACCCCGAAAAGCGTTGCGGGCGCTGCTGAGAAGCGGCTGCCTGGAGAGGACGATGTCCTCTGGCCTGACCGAGGCGTGCACCGAGCCTTCGAGCTCGGTCACCGCCGCGATCTCCACCCCGTTGACCATGACGAGCTTGTAGCCATCCTCAGCAGTATGTGCCTGGCCCCGAAAGACGTTCCTCACCCCCACGAAACGGGCCACGAACTCGTTGGCCGGGCGGCGGAAGATGTCCTCCGTCGTGCCCACCTGCACGATCCGACCCTCTCGCTTCACATCGCCCACGCGATCCTCCCTGAGAACGGCGATCCGATCGCCCAGCGCCACCGCCTCCTCGAAGTCGTGGGTGACGTGGACGGTGGTAGTGCCCAGCTCGCGGTGGATTCGACCCAGTTCCCGCTGCAACGCCTCGCGGGTTTCAGGATCGAGAGCGCTCAGCGGCTCGTCGAGGAGGAGGAGCCTCGGCTCGACGACCAGGGCTCGGGCCAGGGCCACCCGCTGAGCCTCGCCGCCACTCAGCGTCCCCGGCCGGCGATGGAGCAAGTGCTCGATACCCAGCAAGCGGCCAATGGCAGCCACGCGCTCCTCAATGTCGCCCCGGCCCATCTTCCTCAGTTTGAGCCCAAAGGCGATGTTCCCAGCCACGCTGAGGTGGGGGAAGAGGGCGTAGTCCTGATAGACGAAGCCGATGCCGCGTCGCTCAGGTGGGGCGTGGGTGACGTCCTCGCCAGCCAACAGGATGCGCCCCTTGAGAGGCCGATGCAGGCCGGCGATGGTCTCCAGCAGCACCGTCTTGCCTGCGCCCGTCGGGCCCAGGATGACGAAATACTCTCCGGCAGCGACGTCGAGGTTGACGTCGCACAGGCGGAACTCCTCCAGGTCAACCCCTAGATCCCTCACCTGCACACTTCCCAGTTCCTCTCTCATGCCCTACCCCTCTTCCGTCCAGCCGTCAATCGCAACACCACGAAGGTCGCCAGACAAATGAGGATCATCAGCGCGGCCACGGGTCGGGAATAGCGCAGGCCGAAGGACTCGAATCGCTCGTAGAGGAGGACGGGAGCAACCATCGGATGGTAGGCCAGGATGATGACAGCCCCGAACTCGCTCAAGCCCCGTGCCCACATCAGGATCATGCCCGACAGGATGCTGCGCCAGGCCAGCGGGAAGGAGACGCCCCAGAAGGCCCGCCAGGGCGACGCGCCCAGCGTGCGGGCCACCCGCTCCAGGCGGGGATCAACGGCCTCGAACCCCTCCCGCGCCGCGTTGACCAGGAACGAGAGGCTGACGAAGAGCATGGCGATGACGATACCGGGGAAAGCCGAGACGAACTTGAGGCCGAAGATGCTGAACGCCTGGCCCAGCAGCGTGCGCCTGCCGAAGACCATCAGCAAGGCGATGCCTGCCGCCGAGTGGGGGACGACGATGGGCACGTCAATGACGCCCTCGACCAGCCGCTTGCCCGGGAAGTCCACCCACGCCAGGAGGTAGGCCAGGGGGACGCCGCAGACGAAGGCTAACCCAGTGGCGATGAAGGAGGCTTGAAAGGTCAAGAGAATCGAACCGCGCACCTCCTCGTCCAGAAGCGTCTGCCAGAGCACTGCCGGGCCAGTGGCGGTGATCGTCCGCAGCAGCGGCCAGGCTACGAACAGAATCAGCAGAGAGCCGAGCACGACGAAAGCAGCTCGCATCCTATCCGCAAACAGAGCTCGCATTTTCTCGCTCCCCTTATCTTGGAGTGCGGACGCAAGTCCGCCTTTGGCCGCAGGCTCGCGCCCGCACTCCAATGATTCTAGCCTCCTCCAACCAGCGATTGCAGCTCTGATGGGAGTGCATCCTTGTCGCCAGCGGCCGGCGGCACGATGGGCGGCTGCCCCTGCCCCTCCATGATCGCCTGTCCCTCAGGCCCCAACAAGAACTTCACGAACTCGATAGCCAGATCAGGGCTGGGCGCGTTCTTGGGGATGGTCACGCCGTAGACGATGGGCGAGCCCGTCATGGTCATGGTCGTCCCTGGCTCACTGCCGGCGATGTCCACCGTCGCCTGGCTGTAGAAGTCGGCGTGTTCGACCATGCTCAGGTTGATCTCGTCCGGCAGTTCGAGGAACTTCAGTCCATGCTGTACCGCCACCGAGCGATACTCGAAGGCGTAGTCCATGTCGCCGGATTCCAGCAGGGCTATGAGCTCCACCGACTTGGGACGCACGTTCTCCGGCGGGCAGTGCGCTTGCAGCGTGTCATAGAGGCCAGGCACGCCGTAGTGCTTCTCGGCCAGTTGCCAGACCAGCAGCGTGCGGTAGCCGCAGGGGTCGGCGTCGGGGTCG
Source organism: uncultured Anaerolineae bacterium (assembly GCA_964400825.1). Classification (GTDB taxonomy): domain Bacteria; phylum Chloroflexota; class Anaerolineae; order VGOG01; family VGOG01; genus CAYNWI01. The sequence continues at coordinate 2,483 of CAYNWI010000401.1, forward strand.
GCATGGCCGTAGATCACGCCGTCGCGAGTGAGGATCTCGTACCAGTTGTCGGCGTTGATCTCGTCGGCGTACTGCGACTGGTCGTTGTAGGCCACGACCATGGTGTTGCG
>CAYNWI010000402.1:0-2582 GCA_964400825.1 uncultured Anaerolineae bacterium
TAGGTGTATCGGGTCAGCCAGTTCTTCCGGGCTTTGACGGCCTGGGTGCCGAAACGGGAGCTCAGCCTGCTAAGCGAATACCTGACTCCCCCCCAGGCCGAGCTTTTTCTACAGATGCCGCGCTGTGACCAGCGCCATGGCCTGGACGTTTTCCACGCCCTGCGGAGAAAGCAGCACCACGACCGTGACCTGCTGACGGTGGCCCTTTTGCACGACGTGGGAAAGAGTGATGGGAGGTTGCGGCTGTGGCATCGAGTGCTCATCGTCCTGATCGAAGCTCTCTGGCCTCAACTGCTTGGCAGGCTGGCTTCCCCCCCAGAATTGGGGGGGACTGAGGGGGGGCTGGCTGCGGACGAGCCGTGCAGTTGGCGCTATCCCTTCTTCGTCCACCAGCACCATCCTGAGCGGGGGGCCGAGCTGGCCCAGGTCGCGGGCTGCTCGCCTATCACCATAGAGCTGATTCGACGTCACCAACAGCCACCCGCCAGCAACCCGTTTGGAACTCGCCAGGATGAATTGCTGGCGGCCTTGCAGGAGGCCGATGGGGTGAATTAGCGATCTTAGATATTGATGGAGGAGATTGAAATGAGTAAACCGCGAATTGCGATAGTGGGTTTGGGCTTCATCGGTGGATCCATCGGGCTGGCCCTGCACCAGGCTGAAGCCGAGCTCGAAGTAGTCGGCCACGACCGAGAACGGACTGCAGCCAACCAGGCCAGGAAAATCGGCGCGGTGGACAAGACCGACTGGAATCTGATCTCCGCCTGCGAGGGCGCGGACCTGATCGTCATGGCCATCCCGGTGGGGGGTATCAAAGACACTTTGGCGGCTATCGGCCCTTACCTCAAGCCAGGTTGCCTGATCACCGACACGGCCAGCATCAAGTCGCCGGTTGTCGAATGGGCGGCGGAGATACTTCCAAAGGAAGTGCACTTCGTGGGCGGGGATCCTATCGTCGGCGACGTGGGGACATCCGGAGGAATTGACGCGGCCAGAGCCGACCTTTTCTCGGGAGCGATCTATTGCCTCACCCCGACGGCAGGTGCGGCGCCCGACGCGGTGCGGCTGGCCTCCGACTTCGTCTACCTGTTGGGCGCCAAGCCCTACTTCCTCGATCCCGTGGAGCACGATGGTCTCATGGCCGGGGTTGATCACTTGCCCTTTGTTCTGTCTGCCGCTTTGATGGGCGTCACTGCCGAGAGCCTGTCCTGGCGGGAGATGCGCAGGCTGGCCGGGGGCGCCTTCGAGAACGCTACCCGTTTTGTCTCGGCCGACTCAACTACCTATCGCGATGCCTGTCTCGTCAACGGGGAGAACATCGTGCGCTGGATTGACGCTTGTTCGGGGAAGTTAGGGGAGCTCAAAGAGATCATCCTGGCCGGAGACGCCGAGGAACTGGGCCAACTCTTCGAGGAGGCGATGATAGCTCGTCAGAAGTGGCTGAAGGCCAGGGAACAGGGCGACTGGGAAGGGCAACCACCTGAGATACCTGGCATGGGGAGCTTCATGGGCCAGCTTTTCGGCCTGGGGAGGCTGGGCAAGCGGCGGGAGCAGGACTAGCGGTGGCCGTCGTCTACATCCTGCAATGCGCCGACGGGACGCTCTACACTGGCTGGACGACGGATTTGGAGCGGCGGCTGCAGGCTCACAACAGCGGACGTGGCGCCAGGTACACCTGTGGGCGTCGGCCGGTCCGTCTGGTGTACCGCGAGGAGCAGCCTACCAGGAGCGCGGCTCAAAGGCGAGAAGCGGCCATCCGCCGCCTGGCCAGAACCGACAAGTTAAAACTAATCGAGAGGAAACAGAATGGCGAAAGCTGTTGAGGATAAGACTTTGGAGCGAAGGGAGAAGAATCACGTTTCACGCTTCACGTTTCAGAGAAGCATCTCAGTGGTCTTGCCCGCTTACAACGAGGAGGAGAACGTTGGTCAGGCGGTCAGAAGCGTGCTGGAGGTGATGGAGCCTCTCACTCCTGACTACGAAGTCATCGTGGTGGACGACGGCAGCCGCGATCGTACCTCGGAGGTCGTTGAGGAGCTGGCGGAGAGCTATCCCCAGGTCAGGCTGGTGCGGCACGAGGTAAATCAGGGCTATGGCGGGGCCTTGAATTCTGGTTTCCAAGCTGCTACCCGTGAACTGATCTTCTTCACCAGTTCCGATAATCAATACGATGTCGCTGAAGTAAAGAAACTGTTGCCTTATGTCGAAAGCGCTGATCTGGTGATCGGTTATCGGGCCGACCGGCAGGACCCCTTCATCCGTCGCCTCTTTGCCTGGGGCTGGACCACGCTGGTCAATCTACTGTTTGGCTACGTCTCTCGCGACATTGACTGCGCTTTTAAGCTGTTCAAACGCGAGGTTGTCTCCCAGGTGCGGATAACCTCCAAAGGGGCCATGATAGACACAGAGTTTCTGGTGGGAGCGAAGAGAAAGGGGTTTGGCATCGTCGAGGTGCCGGTGAGCCATTTCCCCCGCCTGGCAGGAGAACAGACTGGAGCGAACGTCCGCGTTATTCTGCGGGCCTTTAAGGATTTGTTCAAGTTCCGCTTGCAACTGTGGAGAGAAGCGGACTGATTCAAACG
>CAYNWI010000403.1:0-2573 GCA_964400825.1 uncultured Anaerolineae bacterium
CCGCGCGCCTCCTCGATGCTGATTGGCAGGACGTTGCCAGCGTCTACACTACGACTAACCTTGTCACTGGTACCAATGCCATCTCTCTCGATTTCAATGGCGCAGCGATTAGCGCTTTGCGGAGAGACGGGCCATATCGTGTCGGTGATGTGGTGATAACTTATGGCTTCGATCCTGTTACATATCTCCTCATATCCGACTTCTACACCACTCAAGCGTACAATTATACCGACTTCGACGTAGCTATCCTCCAAGTAGTCCCCGTCGCCCTCACCTTCTACGCCCAAGAAGGTGGGGCCAATCCTCCGCCCAAGAGCGTCGGCATCGCCAACACTGGCGGCGGCCTGCTCGATTGGACAGCCACCGAGGACGCCGACTGGTTAAGCATCAATCCAACCTCTGGCGCCGTTCCCGTCAGCATGAGCGTATCGGTTGACGTCGCTGGCCTCTCCGCAGACATCTATACTGGAACCATCACCGTCACAGCGACGATCTCAGGCACCCAGAATAGCCCCCAAGAGGTCACTGCCAGGCTGTGCAACCTCTTCGGCGACTTAAACTGTGATTGCGTCGTGAACGTGGCGGACATCATGGAGGTGGCCAGTAGATGGCGTATGACGGACGATGATCCTGAATGGGAATCCCGCTACGACCTCGATGGCGACGGTATCATCACCGTCGTGGACATCATGAAGGTGGCGGCGAATTGGGGGGAGACCTGTGAGTGAGGGAAGTGTGATCTGTTCTGTGAGAGGAGGAGTGAAATGCCCCAAGTTGTTACCATAGGTGACATAAACATAGACGTAATCGCCCACGTCCCCGGTTATCCACAAAAAGGTGGGGAGGGCCTGGCTGAGCAGGGGCACATCTACTGCGGAGGCTCAGCGGCCAACACGGCTATCGTTCTGAGCCGCTTCGGGGTGGACGTGGGCATCGTCGGGCGGGTGGGGGAGGATGTCCTGGCACTCCTGGCCCTGGCAGGTCTGTCCGAGGCGGGGGTGGACGGTCGCTGTATTCAGCGGGACCCTCAGACCATGACGGGGATAATGCTTATCGCCGTCACTCCCGATGGCGAGCGCACCATGTTCGGCTGCCGAGGAGCTAACGTCCGCACCGACCCCGCTCTGCTGGACGAAAGCTACATCGCCAAGGCCCGCATCTTTCACCTCTCCGGGTATTCCCTTTTGGCAGCTTCCCAACGGGACGCCGCCCTACGCGCCCTGGAGGTGGCTCGCGAGGCGGGCTTAATGATTACAGCGGATTTGGGGCTGGAGGCGGTGATGAGAGTCACCGACCGGGTAAAGGCGATCTTGCCCCAGGTTGATATTCTCTTTCCCAATCAGGCTGAGGCGGAGTATTTGACGGGCTGTCGGGATGTCGAGGAAGCCATAAAGTGCTTGCTGGACTGCGGCGTGGGAGTGGTGGCCCTCAAGCTGGGCAAGCGCGGCTGCGCGATAGGCAGTGCTGAAATGGTGTTCACAGTCCCCGGTTTCGCCGTGTCCACCGTGGACACCACCGGCGCCGGCGACAGCTTCGACGCCGGGCTTATCCTGGGGAGGCTGGAGGGCTGGGGTTGGCGGGAGTCGGCGCTGCTGGCCGACGCCCTGGGCGCGCTGACCGCCTCGGTCGAAGGGGCGGGGACTTCCCTGGCGGAGAGAGGAGAAGTCCGCGCCTTTCTGGCGACGCACCTGGCCCAGCCAGCGTGGCAGGATTGGCGGGAGGAGTTGCGCTTTCTCATTGATTTTCTGGGTTAATGATTATCCCAACTGCTCCTGCCGGATTGCCAAATCCGGCGGGTAGGGCCTGGATTTGACAATCCAGGCCGAGCGAGGAAGGAAGGTGCGAAATATGATTCCAGAATGGAAAGAAAGACTGGATAGTCTGCGGTTGAAGTCGCTAAAAGAGATGTTTGGGGTGGAGAAGCCCGTCATTGGCATGGTGCATCTTCTCCCCTTGCCTGGCGCACCGGGCTATGATTTCTACGGTCTGGAGGCCGTCATTGAGCACGCTCTGCGGGACGCGGAAGCCCTCATCAGCGGAGGCGTTGACGGGCTCATCGTGGAGAACATGTGGGACTTGCCTTACTACGTGGGGATGGATGTGCCGCCCGAAGAGATGACGACCCAGGCCGTGGCCGCCCGGGCCGTCGTCGAGGCGGTGGACGTGCCGGTGGGCATCAACGTGATCCACAACGGCGGGCGGGTGACGCTGGCCATCGCCGTGGCGGCCGGGGCCGACTTCATCCGCGTCTGCCTTCTCACCGGGGCCAGGGTGTGGGACACAGGGGAGTTCGATCGAGGCTGCGCTGCCGAATTGCTGCGCTGGCGCAAGAACCTGGGGGCGGAGCACATCAAGCTGTTCGCCGACGTGGACAAGAAGCACTCTGTGGCCTTCCCTGGTATTGATCTGGCTACCCACATCGAGTGGACCGAGTTCTACCTGGCTGATGCCCTCATCGTCTCCGGCAAGATGACCGGCGCTGCGCCGGAGCTGGAGAAGGTGAGGCGAGCCAGGGAGTTGGCTACCCGCCCCATCCTCATGGGCAGCGGCACCACCGCCGACAACATCGCCCA
>CAYNWI010000404.1:0-2565 GCA_964400825.1 uncultured Anaerolineae bacterium
TAGCCGTCCATTGTATAATCAATATATCGCTGGAGTGCGGACGCAAGTCCGCCTTTAGAAGCAGGCTTGCGCCTGCACTCCGTAACATAGTGCTAGGAGGAAACAACAATGTACAAAAAGCTCTTCATCCCAGGGCCAACTCACGTGAGGGACGAGATCCTACAGGAGATGGCCAGGCCGATGATCGGCCATCGTTTTAAAGAGTACACCGACCTCCAGGCTGCGGTGACAGCCAAGGTACAAAAGCTGCTCTACACCGATAATGTCGTTTTCCTGTTCACTTCAGCTTCTTCGGGTGTCATGGAGGGAGCAGTGCGGAACTGCGTTGGGGAGGGTAAGAAAGTGTTATGTGCCATCAACGGCGCCTTTGGCGCACGCTGGCACGAGATGATCCTGGCCAACGGCAAGGAGACCGATGTCCTGGAGGTGGAGTGGGGCCAGGCCGTCACCCCGGAGCTGGTCGAGGCCAGGCTGGCCAGTGGCGAGTACGACGCCCTGACCCTGACCCACAACGAGACCTCCACCGGCGTGATGAACAACCTCTATGAGATCGCCGAGGTTACGAAGAAATATCCCGACGTTTGCTGGCTGGTGGATGCGGTCAGCTCTATGGCCGGCGCCAAGATCGAAGTGGACAAGCTGGGCATAGACGTTTGCATCGCCGGGGTGCAGAAAGCCTTCGCCCTGCCGCCCGGCCTCACCGTGTGCTCCGTCAGCCAGAAGGCCCTCGACCGGGCCAAAGAGGTGAAGAACCGGGGCTGGTACTTCGACTTCCACGTCATGCTCAAGTACTACCACAAGAACCAGACGCCGGCTACGCCGAGCATCAGCCATCTCTTCGCCCTGAACAAACAGATGGACGACATCCTGGCCGAGGGGCTGGAGGCGCGCTTTCAACGCCACATTGACATGGCCGAGTTCACCCGCGACTGGGCCCGCCGGCACTTTGCCCTCTACGCCGACGAGCGCTACCTTTCCAACACCCTCACTACCATCGTCAACACCAGGGGCCTCAGTGTGCCCGAGCTGAACCAGGCCCTGGCCGAACACGGAGCCGTCATCGGCGATGGCTACGGCAGTCTGAAGGGTAAGATCTTCCGCATCGCCCACATGGGCGATCTCACCCTGGATGACATGCGCTGGCTCACGGGCCTGATCGAGGAGATTTGGAATCTGTAGTGGGTACATTGGTGAATTGGGAAAGGGGAGGTATAACAAACATGACTGAAGCGACAGTAGTATTGCCCAAAGAGACTATGCGGGTCCTCACAGAGTTGACAGGAGAGGCACGCAGTGACGTGGCGCTGACCCTGATGATGCGTGACTACGCGCGCCAGAAGCTGGCCGAGATCAATGCCACCCTCCGTCGGTACGAAGAGAAGTACGGGATGCCCTTCGAAGCGTACAAACAAATATGGGAAACTGAAGATCGGGAGGAACACTACGCCTATCAAACGGAGTGGGACTACCTGGAATGGGAGTCGCTGGTCACGCGCCGCGAGCGGTTGATGGAGAGCTTCGCGTGGCTGCCATAACAAACTAACAGTGGAGGTAATCTGACAATGAAAGTCATAGTCAGCGATTCTATCGCCGACGCAGGTGTCGAAATGATGCGCCAGGCGGGCATCGAAGTGGACGTCAAGACCGGCCTGGCCCCTGAGGAACTGGAGAAAACTGTCGGCGACTACGACGTCATCGTCGTCCGCAGCGCTACCCAGGTGCGCAAGCCGCTCATCGAGGCGGCTGAGAATCTCAAGCTGATCGTACGCGCTGGCGTGGGCCTGGACAACGTTGACGTGGAATACGCCAAATCCCAGGGAATCGAGGTGACGAACGCCCCCGCAGCCAGTTCGAACGCGGTGGCTGAGCTGACCGTCGGCTACCTGTTCGCACTGGCGCGTCGTATTCCGCAAACCACGGCCTCGATACGAGCCGGCAAGTGGGAGAAGAAGAAGTTCAGTGGCAGCGAGATCGCCGGCAAGACGCTGGGCCTGGTGGGCTATGGCCGCATCGGCTGGCTGGTAGCCAAGAAGGCCCTGGCTCTGGGGATGGAGATCGTCGCCTACGATCCCTACGTCGCCGATCCCAGAGGGCTAGAGATGGAGTTCGTCCCCCTTGAGGAACTGCTGCCAAGAGCCGACTACATCTCCCTGCACCTGCCCCTGACCGATGAGACCCGCAACCTGATCGGCGGCCCCCAGTTTGAGCTGATGAAGGACGGCGTGCACATTATCAACTGCGCCAGAGGGGGTACCATCAACGAAGCCGCCCTCTACGAAGCGATCAGGTCAGGAAAAGTAGCGGGGGCGGCCTTAGATGTCTATCTGGAAGAGCCAGCCTGTGATAACAAGCTCTTCGAGCTGGATGAAGTGATCGGCTCACCCCACATCGGGGCGGCGACCGTCGAGGCTCAGCACCGAGTGAGCGTCGAGGTGGCTGAGAAAGTGATCGAATTTCGCAAGAGACTTGGAGGCAAATGACAATTCTGTGTCATTGCGAGCGACCGCAGGGAGCGAAGCAATCCCCTCCGTCGTGGGCCGGAGATTGCTTCGTCGCTTTGCTCCT
>CAYNWI010000405.1:0-2552 GCA_964400825.1 uncultured Anaerolineae bacterium
GCGTTCTCGATGGCAAGGGCGGCCTGGTTGGCGAAGGCCATCGCCAGTTGCACCTCCTCGGCGGTATAAGGGCGCACCTCCACTCGATCAACGGCGATCATGCCGATGACCCGATCCTTCGCCATCAGCGGCAACCCTAACCAGGAGCGGATGAGTCCCGACTCGTAGCTATCCGCTTCGTTCTTGAAATGGGGGTAATCCTGGACGATATCCTCAACGGCTAGTGGCGCTTTGGTCATGACCACGCGATGGTTAGGGAATTTGGGATCGAGCGGAAAGACCAGGTCCACCACCTTGTCCGGCTCCTTGAATCCCTGGCAGGCCACGATTTTCAGATGGCTGTCCTGCAACCGTTGGATAGAAGCGCTGTCGTAGGGTATCACCTGTCGCAGTTGCCCCAGGATCAGCTCCAGCACTTCATCCAACTCCAGGGTCGAGCTGAGAACAGTGGTGGCCTGGCGCAAGGTCTCCGCCTCGCGCCACCGTGCCCGCTCCTTCTCCAGCAGCCGCTCCTGCTCCAGAGCAGCGGCCGCCAGAGGGGTAAAGCGCTCCAGCAGGGCGATGTCGGCCGAGGAGAAGGTGCGGGGAGCATCGTCCAACACATCAAGCACCCCCAGCAGGCGATCGCCCCAGACGATAGGCACGGCGACGATGGCGGTTAAACCCTCTTCCTCGAACTGTGTGGACCGACCTTCCCAGCGGCTGTAGTCGGCCACGGCTATCGGCTGGCCCGTCTCCAGCACCTTGCCCGAAAGCCCCTCCCCCCGCTTCAGCACGGCGCCGGTGCTGTCTGGCTCCACATTGTAATCTATAGCCAACAGCAGGTCATCGGTGACTGGCCGGTAGAAGTAAACGGAACCCTCTTTGGCCCTCAACAGATGGACTGCCCGGACCGCGATGGCTCGCAGCAGGTCCGGCAAGGCTCGCTGGGCGGCCAGGTCCAGGGCTGTCTCCTGCAGAGCGGCCAATGTCTCGGCCCGCTCGCGCTCAGCCTCGTACAATCGGGCGTTCTCAATGGCGGCGGCGGCGTGGTCGGCAAAGGCACGCAGGGCCTCGGCGTGGGCCTGGGTGAAGAAGCCAGGGGTGACGCTATCCACGTTGAGAAAACCGATCACCTCACCGCGCACGACGATGGGCGCGGCTGCATACGACCTCAGCCACCCCTGCACCGGCACGCGGACCCAGTCGGGGTAGGTGACGGTATCGGGAATGAGCATCGGCTCCCCACTCTCCATCATTTGCTGGAGGTTGGACACTTCAGGGACGCGGAAGACGACTGTCGAGACGAACTCCTCCGCGCCAAAGCGCTCGTAGCCGCGCCAGCGGACGATGCGCGCCTGGTCGCCCTCGATGAGCATGATGTTGGTGGCGTCGTTGGGGACGACGCGGCTGACCTGCTCCAGGATGCGGTCCATCACCTGGTCGGGATCCAGGGTGCTGCTGACAGCGGTGGCCGCTTCCTCCAGCGCCTCGGCCAGTTCCCGCTGCTCCCGCTCCGCCTGGAAGAAGAAGCTGTTTTCGAGGGTGAAGGCCACTGCATCGGCGATCTGCCGCAGGACCGGTAGTTGATCCTCCCGAAAGAGGCCTGTACGACTACCGCCCAGATTGAGCGCGCCGAAGACCTCGCCGCCGACGAGCAACGGCAGGGTGACCCGCGAGCGAAGGCCAGCCTGGTAGAGGGCTTGCTCAAGCGGGAAGTGTGTCTCTGTGCTCAGGTCGGCGGTCAGGTGGGGACGGCCAGCCTCCAGGTCCTCGGCAGCGGCGGTGGCCGAAAACGACATCGCCTCTCCCTCCCCCGGGATGGGGAAGGGGGACTCCAGGACAGTGGTGATGAACTGCTCGCCGGCCTCGTCCAGCGCTATCAGGTTCACCACGTCGCAGCCGGTGAGGTTCTGTAGCCCCTCCACCAGAACGGGGAAGGCTTCACGGACGTCCGGGGTATTGAGGGCATAAGCGATGCGGTTCACCGCCTCCTGCTCCAGGACACGCCGGCGGATCTCCTCGTACAGCCGGGCGTTACGGATGGCGATGGCCGCCTGGGTGGCAAACAGGCTCAGCAGTTCAGCGTCGGCCGGGGAGAAAGTGCGCGGAGAGTCAGCCAGGACTTCCAGGACACCCAAAAACTCGTCGCCCCAGCGGACCGGCACGCCCACAACGGCCGCGAGGGGGTAGCTCTTCCAGGCAGCCGCCTGCCCCTTCCAGCGCTGATAGTCGTCCACGATGAGCGGTTCGCCAGTCTCCAGGACCTTGCCAGAAAGACCCTCACCCCGCCGGGTGACGGCTTTGCTGGGTACCGGATCGATACCCAGGGACGCAATCCACTCCATCACGTCCCGATCCGGCTGGTAGAGATCGAACCCGCCCGCGGTCCCCTCCAGCAGTTCAACAGCCCGCGAGACGATAGAGCGGAGGAGAACGTCCAGGTCCAACTCGGAGGTGATCTCCAGGCCCACCTGTCGCAGCGACTCCAACTGGGCCGTGCGCTGCCGGATCTCCCCCTCCGCCCGCTGGCGCTCCTCTGCCAGGCGTACCCTCTCCAGCCCCCTTTCAAT
>CAYNWI010000406.1:0-2547 GCA_964400825.1 uncultured Anaerolineae bacterium
CCCTACACTTTTTTCCCCTTCACCTGTCAGCCATAGCACCTGGTAGGGAGCCAGGTGCAGGGTCAGATTACCAGAGGCATCCACAGGGAAGGTCGTTCCAGTGATGAGGTCGCGCACCTGGCCGGAGCAGGGGAAGGGCAGAGGGTCCAGGTTGGCCTGGAAGGGCTGCCTGGCATTGGAGACATTGTGGATGCACAGAAGCGACGCGCTCCCATTCGGCGCGGTCCGGAGGAGAACGAAGAGGGCAGGATGGACGTAAAGGACCCGTTGTGGGCCATTGGGATGGAAGGCGCGGTGTGCGGTGCGCGTGTGTACGAGATGGAGGTAGGGATAGAAGACGCGATGGCGGAGCGAGGCCCGATCAGCCAGCTCCCGTTCCAGGTCGCTGCGGCGGAACTTCCCCCGGTTGATAGAGCGGTAATGGCCGGTTTGCTTCACGCCAGCGTGGTAACTCCTGGAGCCAAACAGGCTGTGAACGTAGATGCCTGGCACACCGGCCAGCGCGAGCATGATGGCCTGGGATGCCAGGAAGCGGCGGGCCTGCAGGTCCAGTGGCTCGGCGGCCCTTCGGCTTTGCCCTTCGACTTTGCTCAGGACGAACTCAGAACAAGCACGGGGGTCGGAGAGGGCATCGAAGTAGGAGATGTTCAGCTCGTAGACGCTCTGCGTGCCGTCAGGGTTGGCTCTGTATGAGACGTACCCCCCGTGCGCTTTGGTCTTTTCGACTAATTCCTGGATCTCACCGTCACTGAGGATGCCCAGCGCGGGTGTGACGCCGATGCCGTCGTGGGAGGCCAGGAAGTTGAAGAAGGTGGTCGTGTTCGAGGGGGTCTCCAACGTGGCCGCCCACTCGGAAAGGTGCCGCGCGTCGCCCGAGTGGAAGGCGTTCAGCACCAGCGGCGCGAGCGGGAACTGGTAGACCATCTGGGCCTCGTCCGTGCCGTCGCCAAAGTACGAAATGTTCTCCTGGTGCGGCACGTTCGTCTCGGTGATGAGCATCACGTGGGGCGCGACGGCGTCAAAGACGGTGCGGAAGAGTTTCACCACCCGATGCGTCTCCTCCAGGTGGATGCAGGGCGTACCGATCTTCTTCCACAGATAGGCGATGGCGTCCAGGCGGATGATCTCGGCCCCTTTTTCGACGTAGAGCAGAAGGATCTCGATGACCTTGAGCAACACGTCAGGATTGGCGTAGTTCAGATCAATCTGATCCGCGCTGAAGGTGGTCCAGACGAGATGCTCATCCACGCGGGTCAGGAGCGGCAACGCCCTGGGGCGGACGACCTGCGAGAGGTCGGTCCCTTCCTCGACGACGATGAAGTAGTCGGCGAACTCAGGGTTGCCTCTCAGGAATTCCTGGAACCAGTCACTGTGGGCCGAGATGTGATTGATGACGGCGTCGAACATGAGGCGGAGGTTGCATCCCAGCCGCTCGATGTCCACCCAGGTGCCAAAGTCGGGATTGACGACCGTATAGTCAATGATGGAAAAGCCGTCGTCGGAGGAGTAGGGAAAGAAAGGCAGGATGTGGATACCGGTAACGATGCCCTTGACGTGCTTCTCCAGCACCTCGGCCAGGGTCTGGAGCGGGGGTTTGCCCGGCTCCGTCACCTGGTCGCCATAGGTGATGAGGATGGCGTCGCGCTCCGTCAGGCGCTCCTTAGGAGGCGGACATCTCTCCACTGCGAGGAATTGGGGGTTCCGCTGCCGGAACTGGGCCAGGATGGCGCGTAGCCGCTCCAGCAGAGCTGGCGCTTGCCCCGCGCCGTACAGGAAGGTCAGGTGATCGAACAGGTGTTGCTCTAATTGCTCAGGCAAGGTGAAGTTCGATGGATGGGTGATGATGTTTGACATTCGATATTAATCATCCGTGTTCTAGCGCGACGACCTTGCCACTGGCCGAGGACTCATAAGCTGCCAGTGAGATAGCCAGCGCCGCCTGGGCGTCCTCCCCGGTGATCGCCGGCTCCCGATCCTCCAGGATGGCACGGACGAACTCAGCCACCAGCCCATCCACGTCCCGCCGCCACCAGTACTGCCTCTCGGCGCGGGCCCCATCGTAACACCAGTAGTCATGGTAAGGGCTGTCAATGAGAAAAGCGCCCCCGGTGGTCAGGATCTCAAAGCGCACGTCCAGCCAGGTGGGATAACCGTCGGGGTTGGCCCAGCCCGCGCTCAGCGCTCCCACCACGCCGTTTTCGAACTCGACGGTCATCATCCCGAGATCGTCAACCGGAAGACCCTCGTAGAGCGCGGTGCCGACGTGGGCGTAGACGCGCCAGGCCTCGCTGCCGGCCAGCCAGCGCAGGGCGTCCACGGCGTGGATGCCGATGTCCAGGAAGCCGCCGCCCCCGGCCTGCTTCGGATCCACCAGCCAGCCGTAGTCGGCCGGGCCGGGGATCTTGGTGGGCAGCTTGCCGTACTTGATGGCGAAGACTGAGACCAACTCCCCGGCCTCGCCGCTCTCCAGGGCAGCTTTCACCTTCATCAAAGGGAGCTGAAAGCGGGGATTGAAGGGCACCATCAGCTTGACGCCGGCCTCCCGCG
>CAYNWI010000407.1:0-2547 GCA_964400825.1 uncultured Anaerolineae bacterium
AAGGTCTGGGTCGGTCATTCCAGCGGCGATGGCATTCGTGGACACTGGAAGACAGTGGAATGTGGAGAGCCGTTGTACCAGGAATGGCGGGGGAAGTGGCTTCAGCCTGAGGAGAACGCCTTCGGTCAACTGGCGAATCCGCCTGAGGTGCGCTACCCCATCGCCGAATACATCAAGCGCAACTACCCCGGCTTCTTCGAACTGGCTATCACAGACGAGGTGCATGAAGCAAAGGCCCAAAGCTCGGACCGGGGGCACGCCTTCGGGGTGCTGGTGCAGGCGTCCAAGCGCGTGTTGGGCATGACGGGGACGTTGTTTGGTGGGTTCGCTTCCAGTTTGTTCTACCTGCTGCACCGCCTGGATCCACGCCTGGCAGACGAGTTCTCCTGGAGCGACGGACAGCGCTTCGCCGCACTGTATGGGGTGCTGGAGAGGGTCAGCAACCACAAACCGAGCGCCGGCGACGAGGACGACTACGGCCACTACACCGGCCTGCGTCGGCGCAGAACACGGGTCATCGAACGCCCCGGCATCTCTCCCGCGTTGGTAACAAAGCTCTTGGACTCCACCATCTTCCTGACCCTGGAAGACCTGGGCTTCGAGCTTCCCGAATACACCGAGCACCCTGTCGTCCTGTCCATGATCAACGGTAACGGCCAGGGCCCCGACCAGGCCGAGGTGTACCAGGAAGTACACGACCGGCTTCTCCAGGCCGCCAGGGAAGATTGGTCTCTGATGAGCGAATACCTTCAGACCACCCTCTCCTGGCCCAACGCCTGCTGGCGAGACGAGGAGACCAGCATTGGGACCATCCCCGCCCTTCGCACTGACAGGCTCTACCCCAAAGAGCAATGGCTGGTGAGTAAATGCATGGAGGAAAAGCAGCGATACCGCCGCGTCCTCCTGTTCGTGCGTCAGACGGCCACCAGGGACATCCAACCCCGCCTGGCCGAGTTCCTCACCAAGGCGGGCCTGAAGACGGTCATCCTGAGGAGTGGCGTTGGTACTCGGAAACGCGAAGCCTGGGTGAACCGCCGCGTCCGAGAGGGTCTCGATGTCCTGATCTGCAATCCCCGCCTGGTGCAGACCGGCCTGGACCTGGTGGACTTCCCCACCTCCGTCTTCTACGAGCCGGAGTACTCCGTTTACCTCATCCAGCAGGCCAGTCGCCGTACCTGGAGGCTTGGTCAGACGCAGCCGGTGGAGATCTACTTCGCCGTCTACGAGGGAACGATGGAGCATCGGGCCGTGGCCCACGTGGGCAAGAAGGTCGCCGCTGCCCAACTCTTGTACGGCGACGACGTAGCTGGAGCTCTAGTAGATCAGGCAGGCGTGGGCGGGAGCTTCCTGGAAGAGCTGGCACGGGAGGTGGTGGCCAACACCGACATCCCCGATTTGGGGGAGCTGTTCGTGCAGCACCATCAAGCCGTCGAGGGATCGGGCTGGCTGTTGGGGGACGACGCGCCGCTGATCATCGAGCACGAAGTCGCCGTGCCAGTGGAAATCCCCTCCGCTCAAGTGTTCGCCGTGGATCCCAGGAACACAGTGCAGCTCATGTTATTCTAACCCGTCTATGACGAGAAAGGAGGACAGGGTGGCTATCCAAATTGTAGGCCAAAGGCCAGACTACCAAGTTAGAGAGATCAGGGCAGTTCTGAAAGCATCAAGAGAATACGCCGACCGTGGCTGGCGCACCATCGAACTGGCCGCCACAGCCGACGTCACACCCGGGGCCGATATCGAGCAGGCCCACAACGACTTGTACGAGCAGCTCCGCCAGCGAATGGTGATGCTGCTCGGCAAAATCTAAGGAAGGAGATAACGCACATGCGTAGGATCATCAGGATCACCAACTATCAAACCCTGAGTAGCCCCAATCCTGGAGATTACACCAGTCACCTCGAGGAGGCCGCTTACGCCTACTTCTACTTCGCCGAGTACGTCATCCGCGACGATTACGATTGGGAAGAGGGGCGTTCCTGGGCCGCTGCCGTCAGCGTCGAGGAGCTACACAACCTGCTAGACGACGCAGGGCTCTTCAGAGAACTCACGCCCCCACAACAGTCAGGAGGCAACTGAAATGCGGAAAACTCTTCGGGATTACCTCAGACGCAGAGCCCTTGGTCTCACGGAGGAGCACTGGGACAACATTCCCCCGGAGCTGGCCTGTCTGACACGCTGGGTGGTGTGGAGAGGCGACAAAGTGCCCCGCATCCCTGGCGTTTACCGACCTGCCAGCACCACCGATCCCGCCACCTGGCGCACCTTCAGCCAGGCGCTGACCAGTGTACGCTGCAAGCAGGCAGACGGGATCGGCTTCGTCTTCACCGATACGCCCTTTGCCGGCGTAGACCTCGACCACTGTCTGCGCCAGGGCAAGCTGACCCCTCAGGCCGCCCACATCGTGGCGCAGTTGTTGAGCTACACCGAGATCAGCCCCTCGGGCAGCGGCCTGCACGTCATCGTCAGGGGGCGCCTCCCGCCAGCAGGCCGGCGCAAGGGGAACGTCGAGATGTATGACACCGCCCGCTACTTCACCATGACCGG
>CAYNWI010000408.1:0-2544 GCA_964400825.1 uncultured Anaerolineae bacterium
GGGGGTCTGGAAGCTGAGGCCGGGGGCAGGTTTGCGGTTGTGTTTGATGTCTGGCGGTTCGTGTAGATGGTGGGGGAAAGTGCTTGCCAGTTTGGGGTTCTCTGGATGGGGCTGCGGGTCGTACCAACGGATGCGTTTCTGGCTGCAGAAGACAGCGTAATAGTAGTCCAGAAGCTCTTCATCCGAGAAGTCGAGATATTCAAAGACGCGTAACTCTAGCCCGTTCTGAAACCAGATGCTCCCCCGGATGAAGCAGGTCGTTGGACTGTTGGTGTAAAGGTGGAGTGTCGAAGACTGAATCTCGGGATGCGTGGCAGGAAGCGAGTAGACAAACCGTTCATAAGCATCACGTGGTGGGAAGGCCATCAAGCTAGCTCCAGCACGGGTTCCTGTGGGGCCAGCTCAATGGTCTCACCACTAGCCTGGCGCCGCAACTGTTCGACACGCTGCCGTGACAGGTTCTCCAGCGCCGCTTCGCGCTTGAGCTTGAGCTTGTAGTGACCGGCCCACTCTGAGAAGTCTTCGGCATGGGAACCGTCATCCAAGAGGCCCTGGGAGTAGAGGTCATAGAACTGAGAAGAACCCATCCAGTAACGGCGCTCGAACTTGCGGAGTCCTTGCTCAGCCGCCTGCAGGTCATCCAGTATATCGCTGAGAGTAATGGTCGTCATTTCACTCACCTCGTTGGTTAGCTTGTCTACTACAATTATACCCGAAAAAAGGAATAGAGACAAATAACAATGGTTCGATCCGCTTTCAGGATACTCAAAAAGGAGTGAAACTATGGACAACTTTACCGCCCATCAACTGCACTTCACCTGTGAGGTGCAAACGCTCATCTTGCTCAACGAGCATCAGGGCTCGGCCATTCGCGGCGCGCTGTTCCACGCCTTGCGAAATCAGTTCTGCTTCAATAAGGAGGTGAAGGACTGCGGGGAGTGCGCGGTGTGGGCCATTTGCCCCATCTGCTTCCTGGTGGCGACTCGCAACCCGCAGAGCGAACGCGGAGTGGATGTGCCACGACCGTACATCGTCGAACCGCCCCTGGACGGCAAAATACGCTACCAGCCCGGAGAAACCCTGGAGTTCGGCCTGACCATGTTCGCCCAGGCGCTCAACCTGTTTCCCTACGTGGTGCTGGGCAGCCAGTCGCTGGAACGAGGGGGGCTGGGGAAGCGAGTCGGCGAATCAGCGAATGAGCGAATGAGCGGATCGGCGAATGGGCGAATGAGCGAATCAGGGAAGCGGCGACGAGGGAAACGACGGGGGACGTTTGTGATCCGAGAAATCGCCGCCCTGAACCGGCTGACCGGAGAGCGACAGCCGGTGCTGCGCCAGGGGGATACGATGGTCACGGTGCCCGACCTGCCTGTCACCAACGAGCAGGTGTTGACGCGAGCGGCACAGTTGCCCAAAGAGCGCATCACCCTGGTCTTCAAGACGCCCACGCGCATCATTGAGCAGGGCAAGCTCCAGCACCGCCCGACCTTCCGTCCGTTGATCCAACGGCTGCACCGGCGGTTACGCGACCTGACCCGCGAGTTCACCGACGCTCCGTGGGAGTTCGACCTCCGCCAGGTGATGGCCCAGGCCGAGGCGGTGAGGGTGGCGGACGATCAGACCCGCTGGGTGGAGTTGGACAGTTTCTCCACGCGGCGAAGCACCAGCACGCCCATGGGCGGCTTCGTGGGCCAGGTGACTTTTGGAGGAGCTCTGGAGCCGTTTCTCCCCTGGTTGGTGTGGGGGGAGGTTGTCCACGTGGGGAAGGATGCGGTGAAGGGGAATGGGTGGATGCGAATCGGCGAATGAGCGAATCGGCGAATGAGCGAATGGGCGAATCAGCGAGTTGGCGAATGGGCGAGTGGGCGAACGAGTGAATCAACGAATCAGCATGAGGAGGGATGGAGATGACTTATGAGGAGTGGGAGGTTACGGTTCATGAGCGGGTGAAGAAGGAGCCGACATGGGAGTTTTGGGGGTATCGCAAGGCATTGTTCTTTTATGATCTGGCCTGGCAAGATTGTCAGAAACTGGTGCGGGACAGATGCGGGCGGGCGGTAGCTGAACAGTTGATCCGTAGCGTCGGCTCGATTGGCGCCAACGTTGAAGAGGGCCACGGTCGGGGCTATGGCAAGCAACGAAACTGGTTTCTCACCGTAGCCATCGGATCGGCACGCGAAAGCAAGGGTTGGTATTGGCGCGGACGCGAGCTCCTCTCATCTCATCGGAGGTGCTGGACCACCGCCTAGCCCTGGCCGACGAGGTGATCGCCCTACTGGTAACCGAGCTCACCCGCCAACGCTCCCGCTGACCCGCTCCATCGCTGATTCGCCGATTCGCCGATTCGCTCTATCGCCCATTCGCCCTATCGGAGATTCGCTATGCCCATCATCCAGCAGTTGATCGTAGACCAATACGGCGCCTTCGTCGGCAAGCACAGCCAGCGACTGCAGGTGAAGGTCAAAGGGGAGAAGATCGTGCAGGCTCCTCTGCTGCATCTGGAGCAAGTGCTGATCACGGGGCGGGGGGTGAGCCTCTCGGCCG
>CAYNWI010000409.1:0-2532 GCA_964400825.1 uncultured Anaerolineae bacterium
TTAGATACAGCAGTCTGGTGAGTATAGCAGTAATCCGTTTGATAATCAGCCTGGTCATAGAAAATCTCCTTTCGCTATTTGGTAGATGTAAAATGGTATCTCAAACTCCCTGATCTCGGGAGGGAAAACCAAATTGGCTGTAATAGTCGAGTAAAGCCACCTTTCCTCGGCTACAGGCAGCAGCTCGTATCCTTTGAGGGGGAGGGGAGGGGGATCCGATTGGCTTACGAAATAGACTCCCTTCCCGTCATCCAGCCACTGGGCTACAGCCGTCGAAAATGCGGCATCCTCTGCGTTGGCCGTGGACATCAACAGCGTGTCCTTGTCGTAGATGGCCCAAAGAGGGGCAGCAAAATGGCCCACACGGGAGTCTTGAAACCACGTCTCTTCGAAGACTACCACGTCCTGCTCACCGAAGTGGTTGGCCAGTTTTTCGCTGAAGGCAATGGTGCCTGGCATCTCCCTATAGCTCACGTAAGGCACGTCCAAAGCCAGCAAGCTGACCAGCAGGATGCCTACGGCCACCAGTTGGGCAGCTCTCAGCAGCTTTCCACCCTTGTTCCAAATCAATATCGCATAGCTGGCCAGCATGATGAGGGAAGGTATCAACATGGGCACCTGCCTTCTGATGGGGTAGACGTAGGAAGACGTAGTGGATATGGCCAGCACGGAGATGCTGGCGAGACTGTGAATCAAAGCGAGGGCCAGGAAAAAGGCTGTCTTCTCGTTGACACCCCGCCTGATCAACTCCACCAGGCCGAAGATACCCAACCAAAAGCCTAAAGGCGAGATGAACTTCCCTAACTGGGCAAAGGTTCCGTCCTTTGGGATGAAGTAAGCATAGATGGCCAGGAGGAGTATGACCAGGGATAGAAGCGTCATTATCAGATGACGCCCTTCGTAGATTCGCCGCTTCGCCGATTCGCTGATCAGAACAAACAATCCACCTAGTAAGATAACCGAGATAACCAGCCAGGTCGGTGACTGGGTGAGAAGAGGCCGTAGCTTGACCCACAAACCGTAGGAGTTCAACTCCACGTAGGGCCTGCTGGCCGTCAAGGCCAATGCGATCCCATCCACGAGGAGAAGCCCGAACGGAATGACGAAGAAGCGAAAACCCTTCGGTAGGCTTCTCTTTGAAATCAGCCAGCACCCGAAGAACATGACCAGGGGCAAGACGACAATGACACCTTCGATCCGACTCAAGATAGCCTGGCCGAAAGAGAGGGCGGCGATGGCAGCGTACAACGACTTGCGCTCCACGATGTAAGTGGTGAAGGCATAGATTCCGCTGAACAGCAAGAACTGGCCTAAAATCTCCGAGTAGGGCGTCCGAGAAAAGTATATCTGAGTGAAACTGATGGTAAGGAGCACAGCCGCCAACAAGCCGACTTTTCTGCCGAACATGGCCTGCCCGGCGAAATACAGACTGAGCACGCTCAGAGCCCCGAGGAAGGGCGTAGCGTACAGGCCAAATCTTAGTCCCCCCAGGGCGTAGAAAATGGCTATCCAGATCGAGAACAGCGGTGGGTGGTAGGCTGTCACCTGGCCTCGCTCTGGATCGGCCACGGCAAACGACCAGAGGTAGATTCCCCTCGATTCCGTGTCTGGAAAATAGGGAAACAGCTTCTTTAACGAGGCAAAGGAGCTGTAGAACAGGGGCTTGGCCGCTGGGGGCAGCGCTGAGAAGACCTGACTCTCACCGGTGAGCGAGCCAGTTTTGGCGATGCGAACACCGGCGTTCACATACCAACCTGCGTCTAGCCAGCCGAGGATGTACTCGGCGGGCCTGGCGTAGAGCAATAGCGACAGGCCGAGCAGGAAGATGACTATGGCGTCTTCCCAGTCGAATCGAATGTGGTGGAAGCTAAGGGATAAACCCCCTCCCTTGATGGCGATGAAAACCAGACAGAAAACTGAGTAGGCAGCCAGGGCCAACAGGAGGCTGCCCAGGGAGAAAACGCCCGCCTGGGCCAACAGCAGGCCGATCAGGCCAGAGATGAGAACGCTAATGAGCAAGGAGAGAAAAAAGCGCTGCCCGAAAGTCGTTTTGCTATTGTCCGTTTTTCTCCAGAGAGGGAGATTTAAGGTTAGGCAACCTGGAAGTAGAAGTATCCCAATGACCAATAACCAATGACCAATGACCAACCGTCAGCTCCTCTTCAGCATCTCCCTTATCTCTTGAGGAATCGTTTTGATCGCCCCCTCTTCGTCCACGCAGACGTGCTTTGTCTTCCCCGTTACCAGCAGTTGGCCCGTCTCGGCCATGACCACCTCGTAGGCGAAGGTCACCTGGCGGCTGCGCGCTTCCTCGACCCAGGTTCTGACCGTGACCAGGTCTCCGTAGC
This sequence comes from uncultured Anaerolineae bacterium, assembly GCA_964400825.1. Lineage (GTDB taxonomy): Bacteria > Chloroflexota > Anaerolineae > VGOG01 > VGOG01 > CAYNWI01. The sequence continues at coordinate 2,349 of CAYNWI010000409.1, forward strand.
GGGCAGGGGCCAGGTAGCGGGCCCGCACTTCGATGACCGGCAGGTAGTAGCCCTGAGCTTCAAAGTGGGCGTAGTCGCCGCCCTGCTGGCGCATATATTCGCCACGCCCTACCTCGAACCAGATGATGTAGTTGCTGTGGTAGACGATGCCCATAGCGTCCGTCTCGGCGTAGCGAACCCGCAA
>CAYNWI010000410.1:0-2531 GCA_964400825.1 uncultured Anaerolineae bacterium
CCAAGGCGATCGTCGAGGCCCACGAAGGCCGCATCGAGGTGGAGAGCGAAGTAGGAAAGGGAACTGTCTTTATCGTCAAATTGCCCACCTCAACTAATATTCCGCCATCCGCAATCAAAGGAGCTAGACCACGCCATGGTTGCTGAAACGGCTGTTTCTTCAACACTTAACGAAAAGGGCTTGGACTTCGGCGAGCCCCCGGCGAGCTCAGTCGAGCCGTCGGGAGACCTTCGCCCAACCTTGATGCGGGGTCCGCAATCCGAAATCCGAAATCCGAAATCGAACGCCCACCTCGTCAGTTTTCGGTTAGGCGGGCAACTCTACGCTTTGCCCCTGGATCACGTAGAGCGGGCTCTGCGCATGGTGTCCGTCACCCCTTTGCCTGAGGCACCATCCTGGGTGCCCGGAGTGATTGACCTGCACGGTCGGGTGATCCCGGTGGTAGACCTGCGACAGCGATTCGATCAGCCACCCAAAAAACTTGCCCTGGATGACCGCTTGCTGGTCGTCCAGGCGCTGGAACAGACGGTGGCCCTCGTGGTGGACGAGGTGACCGGGGTGCTGGAAGTGCCCGCTCACCAGGTGGAGCCGCCGGCCGATCCCCTGTCCCAGTCCAGGCCCCTGGTGGCGGTGGTCCGGCGGGACGAGGGGCTGGTACTGGTCCTCGATGCCACGCGGTTGTTACCGCCGACGGAAGCGATATGACCATGCCCAATATCCAATACTCAATATCCAATACCGAATACGAGCTTTCCCGCGACCTGATCCTGGAGCGCACCGGGATGCTCTTTGGCCCGCGGCGGCACGATGCGCTGGCTGGCGGCGTGCTGGCCGCAGCCGAGCGCGCTGGCTGTGGAGACCTGGAGGCATACCACCGTCTTCTGCAAAGGGCCAGGACGGACAGCGATCTGTGGGATGACCTGATCGGCGCCATCACCGTGGGCGAAACCTATTTCTTCCGCAACCCGGCTCACTTCGACGCTCTGCGCCAGCGCATCCTGCCCGGCCTGATCGCCCGCCATCGTGATGACCGTCGGCTGCGCATCTGGAGCGCCGGCTGCTCCACCGGCGAGGAACCCTACTCCATAGCCATCTTGCTGCGCCAGCTCTTGCCCGACATCGCCGACTGGAACGTCCTCATCCTGGCTACCGACATCAACAAAGAATCCCTGCGGCAGGCTCACGAAGGCCGCTACCGCGAGTGGTCCTTCCGCCAGACCGACCAGGTCGTCCGCGATCTGTATTTCACCCCGCAAAACGAGTTGTTCGAGATCATCCCCCAGGTGCGGGAGATGGTGGCCTTCGCTTATCTGAATCTGGCCGAGGACGCCTACCCCTCCCTGGCTACCAACACCAACGCCGTGGATCTGATCTTGTGCCGCAACGTGGCCATCTACCTGCCAGAGGCAGTGACCCAGGAAATAGCCGGGCGGTTTCACCGTTGCCTGGTGGCAGATGGCTGGCTCATCGTGGGCGCATCCGAGACCAACGGTAAGATCTACGACCAGTTTGCGTCACACAATTGTTCCGGAGCCACCATTTACCAGAAGACGCAGAGACGCGGAGACACGGGGACACGGAGACGCCTTCGGGACGCGGAGACACCTTCGAGACGCGGAGACACGGATACACGGAGACACGGGGAGATCACCCCATCACCGCGTCTCCCCGTCACCCCCTCTCCCCGTCTCCCCGTCTCCCCACCTACTTTGCCGGTGCAGCCCCCTGTGCCGCTCGACCCGTATCAAGAGGGGCTGGCCCTGCTGGGGCAGGGGCGCTACGAAGAAGCAATGACTTGCTTGCTAGACTGCATTACACGCGACCCCGATCTCGCCCTGGCCTACTACCAGATGGCCCGGGTTCATGCCAACAGGGGTCAGTTGGAAGAGGCCCGCTCGTGGTGCCAGCAAGCCATCGAGCGAGACCCGTTGCTGACCGAGGCTCACTACATCCTGGCCCTCATCCATCAGGAGGAGGGCACGCTGGACGAGGCCATCGCCCGGCTCAAGAAGACACTCTACCTGGACTCCGACTTCGTTTTGGCTCGCTTCAGTCTGGCCAACCTCTACCAGCAAGTGGGCCGCCAGGGTGAGGCGACGCGCCACCGGGCGCAGGCTATCCGCCTGGCGGCGAAGATGCCACCGGACGACATGGTGCCTGGCTCCGATGATCTGACCGCTGGCCGGCTGCTGACCATGGTAAGAGCAACCATATGATTAGAGATTGGATATTGGAGGTTGGAGATTTGGAGAAAAACTGTGAAACAATCCGAAATCGAGTACTCCGCAATCCGCAATCCGAATTGGAACGGCGGGCTCGCGCTCTGGCTCGCCTGCCTACAGAGGTGGAAGTTGAAGGCGAGACCCTGCACCTGGTGACGTTCTCTTTGGGAGAAGAGCGCTACGGGGTGGAGATCGCTCTGGTGCAGGGGATCCATCCCCTGGAGAGCCAGCCCTGGTCCCGCGTTCCCTGCACCCCCGGCTTCATCGTCGGCGCTGACCCGGAGCGGCGCACGCCTATCAGCCCCGCCG
>CAYNWI010000411.1:0-2502 GCA_964400825.1 uncultured Anaerolineae bacterium
TTTACCCAACCTGGCACCGGCCAATTGCATACCAGAACCCAAGACTTCAGCAGTCTGTGAAGACCGCTGAGGTCTTTTCTCGTTTAGCGCAAAGTTGGTTGCCAGGGAAGAATGTGGTATAATTCTGGTTGTTCCCACTGGAGCCAAGAGGTTGATCGAGAGATGTCTATCGTAACGGCCAACGAGCTAACCAAATCCTACGGCGCTCAGGATGTCTTCTGGGGCGTTTCCCTGCGGATCGCCAGAGGCGATAAGATCGCTCTGGTAGGGCCCAACGGCACGGGCAAGACGACGCTGTTGCGCATTATGGCCGGCCTGGAGCCCCCAACGGCAGGCCGGGTGTACCGGGCGCGAAGTCTACGTATCGGTTACTTGCCCCAAGAGGCCAAGCTGCCTGGCCAGCGCACTCTCTACGAGGAGATGCTGACCGTTTTCGCTGACCTGCGGGCCCAACAAACCGAGCTGCACCGCCTGGAACAGCAAATGGCTGATCCTGCCCAGCACGAAGAGGCCCTGGAACGCTACGGGGAGGCGCTGCACGCCTTTGAGCTGGCCGGCGGCTATCGGTACGAGAGCGAGATCAAGATGGTTTTGGCCGGGTTGGGCTTTTCGAAGGGGGAACAGCATCAGCCCCTCAGCATTCTCAGCGGCGGCCAGAAGACGAGAGCCCTCCTGGCCCAACTCCTCCTCTCCCAGGCAGATTTGCTCCTCCTGGATGAGCCTACTAATCACCTGGACCTGGCGGCCACCCAATGGTTGGAAGAGTATCTGGCCAACTGGAAAGGCAGCCTGGTGGTGGTAGCTCACGATCGTTACTTCCTGGACAAGGTAGTGGGAAGGGTCTGGGAGCTGGCCTTTGGCCGCCTGGAGGATTACCCCGGCAACTACAGCCGTTATTCGACCTTGCGAGCCGAGCGCATGGAGCGACGGCTGGCCGAGTACGAGGCCCAGCAAAAGCACATCGAGAAGACCGAGGACTTCATCCACCGTTACATGGCCAGCCAACGGACCAAAGAAGCGCAGGGGCGCCAAAAGAGGCTGGATCGCCTGCCACGCCTGGAGCGCCCCCGCGAGGCCAAGAAGATACGCCTCTCCATCAAGACCGACCTGCGCGGCGGCGACCTGGTCCTCGTCACCGAGGGTCTGGCTATCGGCTATCAGCCGGGCAAGGCCCTCTTCACCTGTCCCGACCTATGCCTGCGCCGTGGCGAACGGGCAGCCCTCCTCGGCCCCAACGGTTCGGGCAAGACTACCCTTCTCAAGACCGTCATCGGCCAGGTATCCCCCCTGGCCGGACTGGCTCAGATCGGCCAAAACGTCAAGTTCGGCTATCTTGCCCAAGGCCACGAGGGCCTGGATCAAGAGAACACTATCCTGGACGAGATCCTTAAGGTCCGCAACCTGCCACTGGAAAGAGCCCGCGGCTTCCTGGGGCGGTTCCTATTTTCCGGTGACGACGTCTTTAAGCTGGTAGGAGACCTGTCGGGTGGCGAGCGAAGCCGGGTGGCCCTGGCCAAGCTGACTCTGGAGGGAGCTAACTTTCTGCTCCTGGACGAGCCCACCATTCACCTGGACATCGCTTCTCAGGAGATCCTGGAGGAAGTGCTGGCTGACTTCGACGGCACCATCCTCCTCGTCTCCCACGACCGCTATCTGATAAACGCCCTGACCACCCAGGTCTGGATCATCGAAGACGGGGAGCTGCGGGTGTACGACGGCAACTATTCTGACTACGAGGAGCAGAGAAGTAAGACGGAAGGCAAAGAGGAGAGAAAGAAAGAGAAAAGGGCAAGGAAGAGAGAGAAACCAGAGAAGATTGTCGTCAGTCGGATGGCGGAGCTGGAGGAAGACATCGCTACGCTGGAGGCCCAATTGGCAGCCCTGGGCGAGGAGCTGGTCGCTGCCAGCGCAGCCCAGGACGTGGAGAGCTTGCGAGAGCTGGGGTCGGAATACCAGAGGACGGACGAAGAGCTGCAACGGCTTCTAGCTCAGTGGGCGGAGGCAGGTGTGGCGTGAAGTACATCATCGGCCTGACCGGCAACATCGCCACCGGCAAGAGCACCGTTTTAAGGATGCTCAAACGCCTGGGGGCCAGGGCCATTGACGCCGATGCCCTGGTTCACGAACTGATGGAAAAAGGCACTCCTGTCTGGCAGGCTGTGGTGCGGGAATTCGGCCAGGGCATCCTGAGCAGCGACGGGAGCATCAACCGCCAGAAGCTGGGGAGCACCGTTTTCGCCGATGAAGCCGCTCTGCGCCGCCTGGAGGCCCTCGTGCATCCAGCCGTCATCGTCCGCACCCAGGAGTTGATCGAGGGCAGCCAGGAACCCGTGGTCGTGGTTGAAGCCATCAAGCTCATCGAATCGGGCATGGACAAAACCTGCGACGTCCTCTGGGTGGTCACTTGCAGCAAGGAGCAGCAACTCGCCCGCCTGGTGAAGCAGCGAGGTCTGACCGAGGAGGAGGCCCGTCAGCGTATCGAGGCCCAGCCGCCCCAGGAGG
>CAYNWI010000412.1:0-2490 GCA_964400825.1 uncultured Anaerolineae bacterium
CCCTCGATTTATGGGCTTATTTTACCACAACCGAGTGACAGACGCAAATCAGAGGTTCGCCCACATATACATCACACATAAATCAGGTCACAGCGGAAAGAGAACCTCGGATGGCAGAAACACACGATGGTAGGCAGTCGGTTGAGACGAAGCGCGCCCTTTCAGCTCGCAGGGGCTCGATTATCGTGTATTTCTTCTATCTGTGGTCCTCTCTCTTACACGCGAGATTGCACAATTCTCAAGTGCGCTGAGTATATCACGGTAGGGCTGCCAGTTGCCCAACAGCCCCCGCACAGAACCCAGTGCCCGTTCTGGTTATTGGCCCTATTATACTATGCCATCCCAGTTTCGTCAACAGCGGAAACAAAAACTCCCCGCTAGAACCTGACAAGGCCGGCGGGGAGATGCCTCCCAGAGCATCGCTTATCGCGTGTGTTGCAGAAACCACTCGTAAAGTTCAGGGTTGTCGTAGGTCTGCGTCCAGGAGTCGTGCCCAACGCCGGGGTAAACGGTGAACCGCACGTTGCCACCGCAGGCCCGCAGGGCGTCAACCATCCGCTGGCCCACTTCCAGCTTGACCACGTCGTCTTCTGCGCCATGAAAGGCCCAGACGGGAACGTCCTTGAGTTGACTGGCGAACTCAGGCAAACCACCGCCACAGATGGGGGCAATGGCTGCGAACAGTCCTGGGTATCTCGTCGCCAGGCTCCACGTACCATACCCGCCCATGCTCAACCCTGTCAGGTAGATGCGAGCCATGTCTACTGTGTAGCTTGCCACTGTCTCGTCCAGCAGGGCTTTCAGGGTCAGGTGATGGTCCCACCACGTCGTTTCGTCGGGACATTGTGGAGATAGGACGACGAACGGGAAGTCGGGCTGCCGCTCGACGATCTTGGGTGCGCCGTGTTTCTTCACCTGCTTCAGGTTATTGCCCCGTTCACCCGCCCCGTGAAGGAAGAGAATCAGGGGCCATTTTTTGTCTGCCCTTGTCCTGTAGTCTCGCGGCAGAGAAAGCAGATACCTCAGACGCACGGTTTGTTCAAACATGCCCTCGCGCTGTTTACCGGGTGATTCTTGATTGGTCAACGTTGCCTCCTTCACAGTGTTTCGTACTCCTGTCTCTCAGTGCGCCTCAGTTCCAGGACGAGCTCGGCGGCTCGCTGCAGCCTGGGACTGCCGGTGCGGTCGGCCTGGTGCCGCAGTTCCTCTGCATCCAGGTGATCCAGATTCTGCATCACACAGACCATCAGAGCCAATCACGTAGCGCATTCATCGGCCTCGTTTCCGAACGGCGGGCGACCTCTTTAAACCCTGCGCTTCGGAACATAGAGGCCAGGCCGTGGTAGGCGAAGAGGTCGGGTATGCCGCTCTTCTTGGGTTCGACAGGATAGCCCTCCACAATTCTGCCTCCGCAATCTCTCACGTAATCCAGTGCAGCCTGCAGCAATCGCCTGGCGACCCCTCTGCGCCGGTGTGATTTGGCGATGAAAAAGCACACTACAGACCAGACAGGCTCGTCATCCACCGACTTCAGGATTCGGGATCGTCCCAGTCTGGGGAACTCTTCTCGCGGCGCCACGGAGCACCAGCCGACCGCATGTCCCTCATGGTAGGCAAGGATCCCTGGAACACGGTCGGAGTCCACGATGGCCTTCATTGCCGTGCGATTCCCCTCGCCCTTCTGGGCATCGAATTCCTTTCCTGTCAATCTCCACCACATGCACCAGCAACCACCAGCAGCACCGCACGGGCCGAAGAGTTTCTCGAAGTCAGCCCATCTCTCCGGCGTTAGCCTATGGAATTCCCAAGAACCCTCTTGCAGTTGGTCTGGACTCATTGCCTTGCCTCCTTATTCTTAATGAGGATACAAGAAGGGGACATCGTTGATTGTATTCATGCCCATAAAGCGTCTGTATGTCTATCGAACTTCATGGTCTCCAGATCAATCGTGACATAGGTAAATGGACCAAGCTGTCCCGGCTGAATGCAAACTGTGTTGCCGAGCTTGGCCCACCATCTCCCGCTGGTTTCGGGGGACTCATGAATATGGCCATGAAGAGAGAGTTTAGGCTGATTCTCCTGCAGGAAATTGTAAACCGCTTCCGATCCCACTTCGGGGCCATGCGCGCATTTGTCCAATCCCAACCTAGCGGGTGGCATGTGGATCACGTAGACGCTCTGCTTCATGTTTTGTGGACGGACCAAGCGATCTAGCTCATCCTCTATTGTCGGGAGCGTCCTTGCATAAGCAAGCCAATCATCGAGTTCCTGCCACCCATCAGGTGTAGATAGCAGTCCGGTTCCATATTGCTCTTGGAAAACGTAGTCTCTGGTATCCATTCTGCACCAATCCTTGAGACGGAATGGATAATCAACTACCCAGTTCATTCCTATGAATTCGAACTCTCCAATCTTGATCTTGCGCTGTGCTAAATTGACTACGAGATGATATTTGTCGCACGTTGCTTCAAAGAGATCAAGAAATATCCT
>CAYNWI010000413.1:0-2481 GCA_964400825.1 uncultured Anaerolineae bacterium
ACGACCGGCTGGTAGATGGGCTGCTCGAAGCGGGAATCGAGCCTTTCGTCACCCTTTACCACTGGGACTTGCCGCAGGCCCTGCAAGACCAGGGTGGCTGGCCCGCCCGGTCCGCTGCCGAAGCCTTCGTGGAGTACGCGGATCTGGCTTCTCGCACCCTGGGGGACCGGGTGACATACTGGATGACGCTCAACGAGCCTCACATCAGTGCCGTGTTGGGGTATTTGCAGGGACGGCACGCTCCTGGTCACACCGATCTCGACGAGGCGGTGGCAGCGGCGCATCACTCGCTGTTAGCCCACGGCTGGGCCGTTCCTGTCATTCGTCGCAACAGCCCGGATGCTCAAGTGGGGATCGCGCTGAACTTGAGCGGCCAGACCCCAGCCTCCCCCAGCGCCGCCGACCGGGCCGCAGCCTGGCAACAGGATGGCGTTGTCAACCGCTGGTTTCTCGATCCGCTGTCAGCGCGGGGCTACCCGGCCGACATCGTGCAGCACTACGGATGCCCCATGGACTTCGTGCAGGCTGGTGATCTTAGGGCGATAGCTGCTCCACTGGATTTCCTGGGGGTGAACTACTATACGCGCGGCGTAGTGCGCAGCAGCGTGGTGCCCGAGGCCGAGAACGCCCCTCGAACAGTCTTTCCCAACCTCGAGAGAACCGAGATGGGATGGGAGGTCTACCCGGAGGGTCTCTACGAGCTGTTGGGGCGGTTGCATTTCGACTACCGTTTCCCGGCCCTCTACGTCACCGAGAACGGCGCCGCCTACGCGGATCAGATCGGTCCCGACGGGCGGGTGGATGATCCGGCGCGGGTGGCGTATCTAAAGACCCACTTCACCGAAACGGCCAAGGCCATCGCCGCAGGGGTGCCGTTGCGAGGCTACTTCGCCTGGTCGCTGATGGACAACTTCGAGTGGGCGCACGGGTACTCGAAGCGCTTCGGCTTGATCTATGTGGATTATCTGACACAGCGGCGCGTGTTGAAAACCAGCGCGCACTGGTATTGTCGGGTCATCGCCGCCAATGGTGTGGTGGATTAGGTGACAGGTGTGACGCCCCCCCTATCCCCCCCAACGTTGGGGGGGGCGGGGGGGGCGTCGCACCTCTAGAATTGGGGAGGTTTGGCCATGCAATATGGGTACTTCGATGACGAGCATCGGGAATACGTGATCACCAACCCCAAGACGCCGGTCAAGTGGATCAACTACGTGGGGACACTGGCCTTTGGAGGGACTGTGGACCACACCGGCGGGGCGTTGATCTGCAAGGAGGACCCGGCCCTCAATCGCATCACCAAGTACATTCCTCAGCTCCCCAGTTCGGAGTTCAAAGGAACGACGCTGTACCTTCGCTTCAAAAAGGAGAATGGGTACAGGGTTTTCTCCCCCTTCTTCGTCCCCACGCTGGATCCCTACGACCTCTACGAGTGCCACGTTGGACTGGGCTACACCCGCATCGTCTCCGAATTCTACGGCATCAGGACGGAGGCGACGATCTTCGCCCCTCTGGGAGACAGCCGGGTGATCCGAGACGTCCAAATCACCAACGTCTCCGATCTGCCCCTGGAGATGGATGCCATCCCTGTAGTGGAATACACCCACTTCGACGCCCTGAAGCAATTCACCAACGCCGACTGGGTGCCGCAGACAGTGCAGAGCAAGGCGTATCCCGATGAGGAGGGCCTGCTCATCCTGACACAATATGCTTTCATGAATAAGGACACCCGGATCAACTACTTCACCTCGAATCACCCCGTCTCCTCGTTCGAATCGGACCGCGGGCGATTTCTGGGTGACAACGAATACGGCACCTGGGCCAATCCTCTCAGCTTGCAAGAGGAGGAGCTCGGCGACTACGAGGCCCTGCGTGGGGACAACATCGCTGCCCTGCTCCATCACCTTGGAACCATTCGGCCCGGAGAGACCATAAGGCTGATCACTCAACTGGGCCAGGACGAAAGCGTCGCGAAGGCCCTGCCCTCAATCAGCCGCTATCGAGACCCGGAGCAGGTGGATCGGGCGCTGGAAGAGCTGGCTGCCTTCTGGGATACCTACCTCTCCAAGATGCAAATCGCGACCCCCGACGCCGACACGAACAGCCTGCTCAACATCCACAACCCCCGGCAATGCCACACCACCATGAACTGGTCGCGGTATCTCTCGCTCTATCAGCTTGGACTAGGCGCCAGGGGCATCGGGTTCAGAGATAGCTCCCAGGACGTGATGGGGGTGCTGGTCAGCGCACCCGAAAGGGGCAAGGGGCTAATCCGTAAACTCGTGCAGGTGCAAAAGCGGAACGGCTCCGCCATGCACCAGTTCAACCCCTTGACGATGGTGGCCAACGAGGGGGATTCCAGGGACGTTGAGGGGGCTCCCAGGTATTACAGCGATGACCACCTGTGGATTGTGCTCGCTGTGACCGCATACCTCAAGGAAACCGGGGACTTCGCCTTCCTGAATCAGGTAGTGCCCTACTACG
>CAYNWI010000414.1:0-2478 GCA_964400825.1 uncultured Anaerolineae bacterium
CCCAGGTTAGAGAGGAAGTAGATTTTCATGCCCTGGCGCAGAGCCAGGTTGCCCCCCAAATATCGCACCATCAAATTCCACCCCAGACCGGTCATGGGCCAGAAAGCCAGAGCCAGGGCGAAGGAGGCGACCAGAGGCCAGGGACGAACATTCCATTGAAAACGGCTGGCATCGCGCCAGCCGTGGTAGATGTTGAGTCCGAGGAAGAGTAAAACGACTCCGACTAGCAATACTTGGGCCGCTCTTTTCCATTTGCATTCTGTCCGCCATCCTCTCCCCACGTCTCAACGATCCACGTACCCGATCATTTGCCCCTCGGCATTGAAGTATCCACACGGACACTGAGACAGGTCGGGGGATTTGAACAACGCCGGCAAATATACGACGTGCGTTCCGGCAGAGCTGCTCGCCGCCATTCTTGCTGGCGTCGTCAGATTTTCTTCACCCGGCTCCCAGTAAGGGCCAGCGAACTTGAGCGGGATCAGTTCACAGCCTGAGGTCGGCGCTGAGACCGACAGGTAGACCAGGGTGATCGGCGCGCGGGTGTCGTGGATCGCGGCGAGTACCTCGTTCGAGCAGGTGCCGTAGATAAAGCAGTCGTCGTAGGGCACACCTGGCGGGATCACGAACTCAGGTGCGGTGAACTTGGACGGGTCGTGCTGCGCCGGCAGGTAAGGCGCACTGCTCGAGGTAAGGTCGGCGTCCTGCCAGGTGATCTGCAACGGAAAAGCCCCAAAGTTAGCCAGGTCCCCCGACAGGTTCAACGCCCTCAGCCGCGTGGTCCCAGCCGACGGCAGCGACCGGTTGGGATCGTTGGCATCGTAGGGCTGCCCCGTGTAATCTCCAGGCATGGGCTGGTACACGGCAAAAACGTAGTTGGCATCAGGGGGGATAGACATGCCGATATACGTATGTCGCTCTGAATAACGCGCCTGCAGCTGGTCCATCAGCGGCCGGAAGCGGCCCACCTCCCCGACGCCGATGTATGACCGGTAGGTAGCCGACTGGGTGCTGACCACATCCACGACTGGCATCGCCACGGGACGCTGCAGGGTGAACACGCCGGTCAACTCGGTGTAACTGCCGCTCAGGTGCAGGTCGCAACCGACGTTGGCCGGCAGTGCGAGACCCTGGTCGGACCGGCTGATCGTCAGCGGAAAAGAGTCGTAACGACCCTGCCAGGTTGCTGTCCCTGCCAGCGGCTGGGTCAGCGTCGTCGGCCAGTAGTACCCACCCGTGATCTGGGACGTCACCTCCGAACCCTCCGGCGTGTAAACCCTCAGGTAAGACTGCGGCACAGCGCTACCCATCTCATCCGAGCGTGGAACTTGCCCCAGGCAGCCCAGCGTCGTTCCCCAGGAGTGCAACCGCCCGTGGATGGTGGTGGTGATCACCACGGTGTCCCCAGACACCGAACTCGACTCAAACTGGACGATGCCATCCCAGGGATAGGAGGAGATGATCACCCCCTGCAGCAAGTCGTCAGGAACCTGTCCGACCAGGTTGGTGATGTTCAACGAGCGCGGTTCGATCCAGGGTGGAGGTTGGAGGCTGGAGGCGTGAAGCGTGAAACGTGAAACGTGAAACGTGAGATTGGAAGTTAGGAGGAGGAAGACTAAAACGATTCCCACCAGAAGTCTAAATTTTGACGTTTTACGTTTTACGTTTGACGTTTGCATTGCTCACCTCATCCAGATAACTCTTTACCGTCGCCCCGATGACACGCGACGAGAACTTGTTTTGAAACGACAGGTAGCCCTGTTTAGCGATCCTCTCCCGCAGCGGCCGATCGCGCTTCAGCATGAGAATCGCCTGGGCCAGGGCACGGGGGTTGGCCATCTCGCACAGGATGGCGTCCGTCCCGTGGATCAACATCTCTCTGGCCGCGGGCGAGTCTCCCGTGATGACCGGCTTGCCCATAGCCAGGGCCACGAAAACCTTGATGGGCACCACCCGCCGGGCTTTGGGGCTATCGCCGAAAGCGCCCAGACACACGTCGGCTGGAACGATGTGCTCGGCGATCAGGTCCTCAGGCGAGAGCCACGTGCGACGGAAAGCGACGTTCTGCACCTGGAGCCTCTCGGCCAGGGATGCGGCCTCCGGGTAGGTCTGCCCATCCCCCACCAATTCAAAGCGGATGTCCGGGTGCCCCTCCAGAAGCCTGGCGGCCTCGACAATGTGGTTGACCCCGTGCAGCGGTATGTACTGGCCGAAGTAGACCACCCTGAAACGGTCGCTCTCCCCGACCGGCGAGGGCCCCCGGCAGTAGACCTCGTCGGCGCCGACAGGCACCTGGCGCAGCTTGCCCGGCTTCACGCCCAGGTCATGCTGGAAGTGCCGGACGTGGGCCTCGGTGTCCAGGAGCACCAAGTCCGCCAGGCGGCAGGCGTACTTATCCACCAGATAGACCAGGCGAGCCAAAAGCGATCCCCGCTGGGCCAACCCCCGATCCTCGATCACGGTCTCGGTGAGGGAGAG
>CAYNWI010000415.1:0-2477 GCA_964400825.1 uncultured Anaerolineae bacterium
ACCCTGGTGCAGGTGGACCCCCAGAGCCGCATCCTGCCCGACCTGGCCACCTGGTGGGAGACCTCAGACGACGGGTTGAAATGGACCTTCCACCTGCGCGACGACGCTGTCTTCCACAACGGGCGGGCCATGACTGCCGCCGACGTGAAGTACAGCTTCGAGCGCATCCTCGACCCTGACACGGCCAGCCCCCGCGCCCAGGACTACCAGATCATCACTGCCATCGAAACCCCGGATGATCGCACCGTGATCTTTACCCTCTCCCAGCCCCAGGCCGCCTTCCTCTCCAACCTGGCCTACGGCTGGGCGGCCATCGTCCCCCAGGAAGCCGCCGACACCCTGCGCGATCACCCCGTGGGCACTGGCCCCTTCGAGTTCGTGGAATGGGTGCCCGATAGCCACGTCAAGCTCCAGCGCTTCGACAAGTACTTCATCGCTGACGTGCCCTACTTGGACGAGGTCACTTTCCGCGTGATCACCGACCCGGCCGCCCGGCTGATCAGCCTGAAGACCGGGGAGGTAGACGTGGTGCCTGAGGTGCCAGCCCAGGAGATCGCCAGCCTCCGAGATGAGCCTGGCATCAAGGTGATCCAGCAGCCGTTCAACGGCATTCAGTTGCTGGCCATCAATAACACGCGCCCTCCCTTCGACGATTTGCGGGTGCGCCAGGCCCTCAACCATGCCATTGACAAGCAGGCGGTGATTGAGGGAGCCCAGTGGGGGACCGGTGTGCCCATTGGCAGCCACATGCCCCCGGTCAGCGATTTCTACGTGGACCTGACCGGCCGCTATCCCTACGACACCGACAAGGCCAAGGAACTTCTGGCCGAGGCCGGCTACCCCGACGGCTTCGAGACCACCATCGCCCTTCCCCAGCCCTACGACTTCCACATCCGCAACGGCGAGGTCATCGCCGACCAACTGGCCAAGGTGGGCATTAAGGCCAAACTGGAGACCATCGAGTGGGCCACCTATCTGGAGCAGGTGTACTACGGCCGGGACTATGCCCTGACCACCCTGGGCCACACCGGACGCCTCGACCCCGACCCCTTTCTCAACCGCTACGTCAGCGACAGCGCAGAGGATTACATGAACTACCACAACCCCCACTACGACGAGCTGGCCAAAGAGGGAGCGGTCAGCACCGACCCGGCGCGCCGGAAAGAGATCTACGCCGAGATGCAGCAGATGCTGGCCGACGACGCGGTGGCCGTGTATCTGCTGGCCCCGCTCTCCTCGGTCGGGCTGCGGGAGGAGGTGCAGGGCTGGCAACTGTACCCGATTGACATTTACGATCTGCGGACGGTTTGGGTTGGAGATTAGAGATTGGAGATTGGAGATTAGATATTGGGGATGCGACGTTTACCGTCTCTCCTGCTCACCCTGCTCCTGATCTCCCTGGTCACTTTCGTGGTGGTGCAGGTGATACCGGGCGATCCGGCTCAGCTCATGCTGGGCACCGAGGCCCCGCCAGAGGCGCTGGCCGAGCTGCGAGCCCAATTGGGGCTGGATCGCCCTCCGCTGCTGCAATACCTGAGCTGGCTGGTCGGGGTGCTGCGCGGCAACCTGGGAGTCTCGCTGCGACACGGGCGGCCGGTGGCCACTCTCATCGCCGAGCGGCTGCCGGTCACTCTGTCACTGGCCACCCTGTCGCTGACCCTGGCCGTGCTGCTGGCCATGCCGTTGGGCGTCCTGGCCGCCATCCGCCAACACAGCGCCCTCGACTACGGGGTACTGGTCTTCGCCCAGGCGGGGCTGGCTCTGCCGTCGTTCTGGATCGGCATCCTCCTGATCCTGCTCTTCGCCCTGAGCTGGCGGTGGCTGCCCTCGGGCGGGTATGTGCCCTGGGGGGAGAACCCACTGGGCGCGTTGCGCTCCCTGGCCATGCCCGTCCTGGCGCTGGGGCTGCCGGTGGCCGGAGTGCTGGCCCGCCTGGTGCGGGCCTCGATGCTCGAGGAGCTGGCCCGCGACCACATCCGCACCGCCCGGGCCAAGGGCCTCCCCGAGGCTCAGGTTATCGTCCGCCACGCCCTGAGGAACGCCCTCATCCCTACCGTGACCCTCCTGGGCCTGCAACTGGGGTTCCTCCTGGGGGGGAGCATCATCATCGAGCAGGTTTTTGCCCTGCCGGGCCTGGGCCGGCTGGTGCTGTTCGCCATCAACAACCGCGACCTCCCCCTCATCCAAGGGCTGGTGCTGTTCATCGCTGCCCTGGTGGTGATCATCAACTTCCTGGTAGACCTGGCCTACACCTGGCTCGACCCGCGCATCTCGCTGGAGAGCAGTCATGGTCGGTGACTTTTCGACGGAAGGCCCACCCTCCCCTAACCCCTCCCTCCCAGGGAGGGGAACTCAGACTCCTCCCCCTGGCAGGGGGAGGCTGGGTGGGGGTGGATTCCACAGGGCCAGCCCGCTTCTGGTAGGGGGCGGGGTCATCGTCCTGGCGATGGCGGTGGTAGCCGTGCTGGGCCACTTCG
>CAYNWI010000416.1:0-2473 GCA_964400825.1 uncultured Anaerolineae bacterium
ATCGCCATAATCTGGTATCATCTAGTGCAGCCAGATAAAGAAACCAGAATCGCCGATGGAAAAGTAGCTTCTGAAGACACGGGAAGTAAAACGTAAAACGTGAAACGTAAATCACATTACGTTTTACGCTTTACGTTTCACTCCTCACGTTTCACGCTCACGGAAGTTACTTTCCATCCTGGCAGGACAAAACAGGATGGAAATGTCATGTTAATCAACCTCCTCAAAACCATGCGGCCCAAGCAGTGGCCGAAGAACGTGTTCATCTTCACCGCCCTGGTGTTCGTTGAACAGTTGTTCACGCTAGTCCCCCTGCTTAAGACCATTGCAGCTTTCGCTCTTTTCTGCCTTATGTCCAGTACGGTTTATCTCATCAACGACGTGGCGGACGTCGAAAAGGACCGCCAGCACCCGACCAAACGCCTGCGCCCGCTGGCCTCAGGGCAACTGAAGCCCTCGGTGGCCATCACCGCCGCGGTGCTGATCCCCCTGGTCACCCTGCCCCTCTCTTTCCTGCTGGACCCCTATTTTGGTCTCGTCGCCCTGGCTTACCTCCTGACGATGATCTTCTATTCCTTCGTCCTCAAAAACATAGTCATCCTGGACGTGCTGACCGTAGCTGCGGGCTTTGTCTTGAGGGCGGTAGCCGGGGCAGTGGTCATCTCCGTCCCCATCTCCCCCTGGCTCTACGTCTGCACCACATTGCTGGCTCTATTCATCGGCATCAGCAGGCGGCGCCACGAGCTGGTCCTCCTGGCGGAAAACGCCAACGAGCACCGCGCCAGCCTGAACGAGTACAGCCTTCCGCTATTGGATCAGATGATCGCCGTTGTCACTTCGGCCACGATCATCGCCTATTCTCTCTACACCTTCTCCGCGCCCAATCTGCCTCCCAACCACGCCATGATGCTGACCATCCCCTTCGTCCTCTACGGCCTGTTCCGCTACCTCTACCTGATCCATGTGGAGAACAAAGGGGGCACTCCTGAAGAGATTTTTCTGAGTGACCTGCCCATGATGATAGCCCTCGGCCTCTGGGCTTTGGCTGTGATAGCCATCCTGTACTTCCTCTAGCACGTCGTCAGACTGAGAGGAGTGCGGACGCAAGTCCGCCCATAAGCAGCCTTGCGGCTGCACTCCGTACAACTTTATCCATAGGAGCAAGAGATGACGGTTGCTTACGCCTCGGGGAAAGTCATCCTTTTCGGTGAGCACGCAGTAGTCTACGGCCAGCCGGCCATCGCGGTGCCTGTGACCCAGGTGCAGGCCACGGCTACGGTCGAGCCGGGCCCTGAGGGCCGGGGCATCACCATCACCGCCGAAGACCTGGAGCAAGGCTACTCTCTCGACCAGGCCCCAGCCAACGACGCTCTGCGAGCCATCGTGGTCGGCACTCTGGAGCACATCGGAGTGGGGACGAAGCGTGATCTGACCATCACCGTCAGTTCCACCATCCCCATCGCGCGAGGGTTGGGCAGCGGGGCAGCAGTCTCCACCGCCATCGTCCGCGCCCTCAGCAGACACTTAGGCCATCCACTAAGCCCGCAGGCCATCTCCAACCTGGTGTACGAAACGGAGAAGATCCACCACGGCACGCCCAGCGGCATTGACAACACCGTCATCGCTTTCGAGAAGCCAGTGTATTTCGTTAGGGATCAGAAAATGGAAATCTTCTCGGTCAAGAGCCCCTTTCTGCTGACTATCGCCGACAGCGGGATAGCCAGCCCCACCAGGATAGCCGTGAGCCACGTGCGCCGGGCCTGGGAGAGGGAGCGGGAGAAGTACAAGGAGCTCTTCGACGAGATCGGCACCATCGCCGAGATGGGACGCCAGGCTATCGAACGGGGAGAGATCGAGACGGTGGGGCGACTCATGAACGAAAACCACCGTTTGCTCCAGCTCATGGGCGTCTCCTCGCCGGAGCTGAAGGGTCTGGTGGAAGCCGCTCGCGAAGGCGGTGCATTGGGAGCCAAGCTCTCCGGGGCTGGGCGCGGGGGCAACATCATCGCTTTGGTCACTCAAGAAACTCGCAGTCGGGTGGACATGATGTTGCGCCTAGCCGGGGCGAAAGACATTATTGTCACTGAGGTGAGTTAGCAATGTTACGTCTGCCAAAACACTACAACGGATTGGGAAAACAACGAAGGCTCTTTGGGATTTCGCAGGGTCACAGTATCGGGGTCCTCAACTTGTTGAGGGCGCGGCCTGGCAAATCCCAACACGTTGGGGACTCCGGCTCGCTGCCCACGCCAACTCCCCAAAACCCCCAACGAATTGAGTGCCAAAAACAGAGAAGCTGTGCGGTCAGCCCCACGCTGAGAGGACGAAGCTCCTTCGGGGCCAGACCCAGCCCGCAGGGCTTCGCTCTTTCAGCCCAGAGCTTCAGCTCAGGGCAGCTTACAGCTTTGGCCGTGTTCCTGGCCCTCCTCGTGCTCACCCTTAGCGCTTGCTCCCCGAAGCAAGTCACTACGAC
>CAYNWI010000417.1:0-2465 GCA_964400825.1 uncultured Anaerolineae bacterium
CGGGCCAAGCCGGACGGCCTTTACTACAGCATCGTGCAGGTGCCGCTGGGCGGGCCGGAGTTATCAGCGCAGGACATCGAGAACCATGCCTGGCCCGACGTGGCCGATCCGCGACGCATCGCCGGGCTGAGGGAACTGGCTGAGCGTTACCGCAGGGATGGCTACGCGGTGGTGCTCAAAAGCCCCTTCGCTGGCATCTTTGAGATGGCCCAGCGCATCGTGGGCATGGAAAACTGCCTGATGATGATGGCGGCCGACAAGAAGTTGGTGGGCGAGCTCTTTGACAAGTTGCTCGAACTCAAGTTGGCCTTTTGGGACCTGGCGCTGCCGCAACTGGCTGATGTGGTGGACGTCGTTGCCGAGTTCGATGACTATGGCGCCCAGTCGTCGCAACTGATCTCGCCCCGCATGTTCCGCCAGCAACTCAAGCCGCGCCTGAAGATTCTGTTTGATCGCCTCAGGCAGTTGGCTCCCAACGCCAGGCGGTTCTTTCATTCCTGCGGCAACGTGCGACCGCTACTGTCCGATTTCATCGAGATCGGCGTGGAGATTCTCAACCCGGTGCACACCCGCGCCGCCGGGATGGAACCAGCCGCGCTCAAGCGCGACTTTGGCGCTGCGCTCGTTTTCTGGGGTGGCGGGGTGGACACCCAGGGGGCGCTGCCCACCGGCACGCCGCAAGAGGTGAAGGACGATGTGCGGCGCAACATCGAGGCCCTGGCTCCAGGCGGCGGATTTGTCTTTAACCCCGTCCACAACATCCAGGCCGACGTCCCTCCCCAGAACATCATCGCCATGTGGGAGGCGCTGCAGGAGTACGGAGTGTATTGATGGAGGGTGTCATGCCCCCGATCACCGCCAAGGAATTCCTGCCCGTCGAGCTCGTTTTCAACCCCAACTGGTGGTATCACACGGCGGGCATTTCTTTCGACGAGTCGTTTTATTTTGACGCCGAGACGCGCATCGAGAACGACGTGACCATGCAGCGGGTGCTCCACCAGCGCTTCGGCGACCTGGGCATGGGCGAGGCTGACCCCCGACCCCGTCCCATCATCGGCTCCTTGCACGTAGCGGGTGGCTTTGTCATCCCCGCGCTCCTTGGCGCGGACATCATCTTTGCCCCCGATGAGGCCCCCTGGCCAAAACCGCTTGATCTCTCCATCGAGCAGATTGAAACCCTGGGGAAGCCCGATTTCAGGGAGACCTGGCCCATGAATCAGCTCATCGCCGACATGGACGAGCTGGAGGCGGAGTACGGCTATCTGGTGGGCGATTTGAACACCGACGGGCTGCTGAACGCCGCTTATCACCTGTACGGCCAGCAGCTCTTTCTCGACTTCTACCAGTCCCCTGAGCGCGTCCAACGGCTGCTCGACATCATCGGGGAGCTGATCGTGGATGTCGCGCTGTACGTGCGCCAGCGGACGGGCAGTTGCTCCATCTCGGTCAACCGCATGGTGGAGCACGTGGACCCGCGTATGTTCTTCCACGCCAACTGCTCAGTGCAGATGATCTCGCCCAGGAGCTATCGTGAGATGCACCTGCCGGTGGAGCAGCGCATGGCCGAGCGCATCCAGCCCTTCGGCGTGCATCACTGCGGCGACAACCTGCACCGTATCGCGCCCGTCTATGCTGAGCTGCCGCTGCGCATGGTGGGCGTGGGTTGGGGCTCCGACGTGGCGAGCTGCCGTGAGTCGCTGCCCGATGCCTTTTTCAACTTGCGCCTCAGCCCGGTGCGGATGCTGCAATGCACGCCGCCAGAGATCGCCGAGGACACGGAAAAACTGCTGCTGGCGGCCGGCCCGCTGGAGCAGGCGGGGGTGTGCTGCATCAACATGGACTACGGCACGCCCGACGATAACGTCTTTGCCATGTTTGAGGTCGTTCAGCGCTATCGGCGCTACGGAGCGTAAATGGGTACCCCCTGGGAACGTTTCAAGCAGGCGGCTCGTCTGGGTGAACCAGATCGAGTCCCCGTCGGTCTCATCGTGGATAGCCCCTGGCTGCCCGGCTATGCGGGCCTGGACACGCGCGATTACTTCCTCTTCCCTGAAAAGTGGCTGGAGATCAACCTGGGGCTGTTGGAGCGCTTTCCCGAGGCGGTCTGGATTCCCGGCTTCTGGGTGGAATACGGCATGGCCGCCGAGCCGTCCGCCTTTGGCGTCAAGCTGCGCTTTCATCCCGACCGTCCGCCTTCCATCGAGCCGCTGGTGGCCGATCTCGCCTTCTGGGCCGACGTGAAGCCGGCCAATCCGCACGAAGACGGGTTGATGCCCCTTGTCCTCCGTCTTTATGAAGTGATGGACAAGCAGTTGCAAGCCGAGGGATTGGGCATCAAGATGGTCTGCGCCCGAGGGCCGATGACCGTGGCCTCTTGGCTGGCGGGTGTGACACCTTTGATGATGGGCCTCATCACCAGCCCCGCTGAGGTGTCCCGCATCCTGGACACCGTGACCACCACCCTC
>CAYNWI010000418.1:0-2461 GCA_964400825.1 uncultured Anaerolineae bacterium
AGCTGCCCCTAGTACGAGAGGACCGGGGTGGACAGACCTCTGGTGTGCCAGTTGTCGTGCCAACGGCATCGCTGGGTAGCCACGTCTGGCAGAGATAACCGCTGAAAGCATCTAAGTGGGAAACTCGCCCCAAGATTAGGTCACCCACCGGGCTAACCGGGTAAGACCGCCGGGAGACTACCGGTTTGATAGGCCGCAGGTGTAAGCACAGCAATGTGTTCAGCCAAGCGGTACTAACGGTCGAGGGCTTAATTCACTAATGTGACGCGGCGTCGAGTCAGCCCAATCATTCTGTTCAGTTTTTAGGGTGCTAGTCGTAATCAAGGTTTTCCTGGTGACTCTAGCGGAGGGGAAACACCCTGCTCCATCCCGAACCAGGAAGTTAAGCCCTTCAGCGCCGATGGTACTTGGGGCGCAGGCCCCTGGGAGAGTAGGTCGTTGCCAGGAAAAAAGAGGGAGTCCCGAAGGACTCCCTCTTTTTATTGTTGCTTCTTTTTGTTTGCTAATGCAGCGCGGCTCATTCCCAGTGGACAAAACCGCCGCTGTGCGCTATAATGTCATCCAGCAATCACGTGGAGGGAAAAGTCCGTGCCAAAGAAAAGCAAGCCCCTGATATTGGTCACTAATGACGATGGGATTCATTCACCGGGGCTTCTGGCCGCCGCGAAGGCCGTGCATGATCTGGGCGAGGTCCTGGTGGTGGCTCCCAAGCAACAGCAAACGGGGGCAGGCCGAAGTACGTTTGCCTTCAACAACGTGCCTGTTCAAGAAGAACATATAACCGTAGGGGAGCACAAGGTGGCCGCTTTCTCGATCGAAGGCACACCGGCCCAAGCGGTGCTGTACGCCTTGCTGGAAGCAGCTTCCAGGAAGCCAAGCCTGGCCATCTCCGGCATCAACTACGGCGAGAACCTGGGCACAGGCATCACCTCCTCCGGGACTGTGGGGGCAGCCCTGGAAGCAGCGGTCTTCGGCATTCCCAGCCTGGCCATTTCCCTGGAGACGTCCAAGGAATATCACTACAGTCTCTCTCACGACATGGACTTTACAGCAGCAGCCTTCTTTACCCGGATGTTCGCCCAATGCCTCCTCTCGGTCAAGCTCCCGCCCGACATAGATGTCCTTAAGATAGACGTGCCTGAGAGTGCCACCGAGCAAACCCCTTGGCGTCTGACGAGAGTCTCGCGGCAGAGATATTTTTATCCTCTCAACAGCAACCACCTCAGTTCATCAGGAACCAGCACCATTGATTACGAAGTGAGAGTGGACTTCGATACCCTGGAGCCAGACTCGGACATCCTCGCTTTGGTGAAGGATCGGGTGGTCTCCGTCTCTCCCCTAACCCTCGACCTGAGCTCGCGGGTGGATTTGCGCCATCTCGCTCAATTGCTCAGGGCCGGCTAGTTTGGTGAGGAAGTAGTGCACAGCCTGAAATACCTGGAGGACTGATGAGCAGACTGGGGCGAGATTTCTACCGGCGAAGCACCTTGACGGTGGCACGGGAATTGCTGGGCCAGCGGCTGGTGAGAGTTGTGGATGAACAGCGTCTGTCGGGTCTCATAGTTGAAGTGGAGGCCTACATTGGCGAGAACGATGCCGCCTGTCACGCCGCCTGTGGGCGCACCTCGCGCAACGAGGTGATGTACGGCCCACCTGGCCACGCCTACGTCTACTTCATCTACGGCATGCACCACTGCCTCAACGCCGTCGCCGAGGAAGAGGGCTTCCCTGCCGCAGTGCTGATCCGGGCCGTGGAGCCGCTGGAGGGCCTGGAGATCATGCGCCACCATCGCTCCGCCAAGCCCGATAGCGAGCTGACCAATGGGCCGGCCAAGCTCTGCCAGGCCCTGGCTATCGGCAGGAGCTTCAACGGAGTGGACCTTTGCACCGGCGAAGTGCTCTTCATTGAGGAGAGCCAAGTGGTGGCCCAGGGGGAAATCGAGACCAGCCCGCGCATCGGCATCAAAGCTGATGAGTTGGCCAGGAACGTGCCCTGGCGCTTTTACCTCCAGGGCAACGAGTTCGTGTCCCGCTAGTCATTCCCCTGCTCTCCCGCCAGATCCGGCGGCCGAACCGACACAGCCTAATAGCCCAGCTCCCGAATGCGTTCCTCGTCTATGCCAAAATGATGCCCGATCTCGTGGATGACTGTCCGGCGCACCTGTTCTCGGATTGCGACCCCAGTACGGCAAGCTGCCTCTAGCGGACCTTGAAAGAGAGTGATTCGGTCTGGGGGGACCATGCCGTAGTTGACACCGCGCCTGGTAAGCGGAACTCCCTCATAAAGTCCAAAGAGGGTCTGAGGCGGCTTCAGCCCGGCGCGGACGAGTTGGGCGTGGCTGGGCCAGTAGGCCACGGTTATGGCCACGTTGTCCATTCGATCGAGGATCTCTGACGGTAAATTGGCCAGGGCCTCAGCTACGAGGGCCTCGAATTCCTCTCGGGTCATGTTAGTATTTTA
>CAYNWI010000419.1:0-2443 GCA_964400825.1 uncultured Anaerolineae bacterium
GAAAGCCGCCACCAGCATCAAGAGGGTCGAGCGCGGCAGATGGAAGTTGGTGATCAGGATATCTACCGCACGGGGCTGATAGCCGGGGTAAATGAAGAGATCGGTCCAGCCGGTGAAGGGTTTCAAGTTCCAGGTTTCAGGTTCCAGGTTGCGGACGGCCGTCTCCAACACCCTGACCGCTGTCGTTCCTACGGCTATGACGCGCCCGCCCTCGGCCTTGGCGCGGTTTATTTGCTCCGCTACCTCTGGGCTGAGCTGGCAGTACTCGCTGTGCATGAGATGATCCTCGACGTTCTCCGTCCTCACCGGGCGGAAGGTGTCCAGGCCAATGTGGAGGGTGACGAAGGCGCACTCCACCCCTTTGGCCTCCAGTTCCTTCATCAATTGCGGTGTGAAGTGCAGCCCGGCGGTAGGGGCAGCCACCGAGCCTTTGACCCTGGCATAGATGGTCTGGTAGCGCTCCGGCTCCTCCAAGGGTTCGCGGATGTAGGGAGGCAGGGGCACGACGCCCAACTCGTCCAGGAGAGGCTCGATGGGTGCTTCGAACTCTACCACCCTCATCCCTTCCCCCGCCTGCCCGACCACCTCACCGACTAGCCCTTTACCTCCATCTCGATCCAACTCTACCTGTGTTCCCACCCTCACCTTTCGCCCTTTGGTCAGCACCTCCCAAACCCGCTCTTCCCTCTTGGCCACCAGCAACATCTCGACCTTGCCGCCGGTGGGTACTTTGTGCCCGAACAGGCGGGCGGGGATGACCCGGCTCTCGTTGCAGACCAGGATGTCACCCGCTGTCAGATAATCGGCCAGGTCGCGAAAGGTCTTGTGCTCGATGGCTCCGGTCGCGCGATCCAGCACCATCAGCCGCGAGGCGTCACGAGGCTCGATGGGGGATTGGGCGATGAGCTCTTTAGGAAGGTGATAATCGAATTCCTCGGTCTTCATCGTCCATATCTTTCCAGCAAAGCCTGGCGAGAGATCCAAAGTTGAGCCCGTTCCAGGCGAAAGAAGTCTTTTCTTCTCAAACTGCCGGGATTAAACGTCCAGATCAGCCACCAGGTGTAGAGATTCTCCCAGAACTCCCCAAAGCGTCTTAGCTTATCCCCTCGATCCATCCTCAACACATCGAACCCCAGCCGTTCGAGCAAACCGCTTTCCTCCAGGTCATCCCTGAGAAAAGCTGTCTCTCCGCGGAAGGCTCGGACGTTTGCGAACTGAGGCTCGTCTTCGAGGTAAGCAACCAGCTTCTTGAGGGAGGCTCCCCACAGGCGATAGGCTTTCGTCGCCCACTCGAGACTTGGCCCCTCTTCATCCATGCGGGGGAGGTGCTCGTTCCAGAGGTGCAACTCTTCCACCACCTCACCCCTCTCAATCCTGGTTCCATCGGAGAGGGTTATCTCTCTCGTGCTTCTCCCCAATGCAATCCTCAGGATGCAACTTTCGTCCTGGGTGAACTCGCGGACGTGATACGCTCGTCGCAGGAGCACATCGAGACCACAGACTGCCGCCCTCCCGATAGAGCCTATCAATTTCTCATCCCCTTCAGCAAACCCTTCAGCGGCCCAGCGAGACTATGACCACTCCTACGGTGATGAGGGCCATGCCCAGCCATTGGCTGGTGGTAATCACCTCACCGCAGACAAGGTGCGCGCCAAAGAACTGAACGGCCACGAAGCCCAGCCCAGCGGTGAAGGCATAGGCGAGATGAAGAGGGATGAATCGCAGGAGGAAAGTAAAGGCCAATACCCCCAGGAACCCTGTCACATTCCCCACCACCTGCCACCACAGGAACCCACGCAGCTTGGAGCTGGCGGCCGACCACTCTAATCCGACGTTACTGACCACGGTGGAGGCCAGGTTTGCCAAGATCAGTCCCGCAATTGCTACGGTTTTCATCTCTCTCCTCATGATAACCTACTTGCCCAGCAGTCGGGCGATCAGATTGAGCAACAAGGTCAATAGCACGCTAAGCAGGATGCAGGTGACGATGGGAAAGTAGAAGCTGAACCCCTCCCGCTCGATGCGGATGTCGCCGGGAAGGCGGCCCAAGAAGGGGATCCTCAGCCTGGGGGCGAACGTCAAAACGAGTCCCAGCAGCAACACGAAAAGCCCCATCAGGATGAGCATCTTGCCCATCGTCTCGAAGCCTGGCATTTCCGTCACCTCGCCAAGTTTGGTTGAGGAGTGCGGACGCAAGTCCGCCCTATAAGCAGACTCGCGTCTGCACTCCCCTAGGGCGTCAACAGCACGTCAATGTGCGCCTCATTGTACCGCTCCCACTCGCTGTAGATACAGCCGCAGTACTGCTGGCGATAGAGATCGTGCTCGCGGGTGAGTCGCCCCCGTTCCGACCAGCCACGACGGAAGTTCTCGAAGTAGAACTCCACCCCCCACTCCTCAGCCACCTCTTCGCCGATCTGGCGGATCATGGCCTGATCCTGGT
>CAYNWI010000420.1:0-2437 GCA_964400825.1 uncultured Anaerolineae bacterium
CTCTGGCGCATCGTCGAGGCTCTGATTCTGGCTGCAGCCATTGTCTCCCTCATTGGCCTCTATCAGTATTTTTTCACCAGTGACGTCATCACCGCCGAGGGAGTTCGCCGCATCCACGGCGTCTACGGGTCACCAAACAACCTGGGCCTGTTCTTGGGACGGATCGTGCCCATCCTCGCTGCCATTGCCCTCTTCGGCGGCTCCCTCCGACGGCGGGCCATCTACTGCTTGATCGGGCTGCCGGTCGTCCTGTGCCTTTATCTGACCTATTCCCGTGGCGCCTGGCTGCTGGGGCTGCCGGCTGCCTTCACTTTCCTGGGTCTGATGCGGGGGAAAAGAGCGGTGCTTATCTCATTGCTGGTCATCCTGGTTATCGCTCTGAGTCTGCTGCCCCTCATCGGCACCGAGCGTCTGGCTTCCCTGTTCAACACCCAGAGCGGCACCACCTTCCTGCGCCTCAAGCTCTGGCAAGGCAGCCTTAACATGATCCGCGATCACCCCCTGTTCGGCGTGGGTCTGGACAACTTCCTCTACCAGTACCGCACCCGCTACGTGCTGCCCGAAGCCTGGGAGGAGTTGGACCTCTCCCATCCCCACAACATCGTCCTGGACTACTGGACCCGGTTGGGCATCCTGGGAGTGATCGCCATCGGGTGGCTGCTATTCGCCTTCTTCAGGAAAGCCTTGCGCCTGTATCGTCAACTGGCAGACCGCGACCTGAAGGCTCTGCTCCTGGGGCTCATGGCCAGCATGGTCGCTTTTCTGGCCCACGGCCTGATTGATAATTCGTACTTTTTGGTGGACCTGGCCTTCGTGTTCTTCCTGACGCTTGGCGTTGTCGCCCAGGCGGAAGGAGCAAGAAATTGACGCCATTGCCTCTTTGCTGTATACTACCGCTTGATCTGAATCCAGGAGGGCCATAATGCGTATTCTCATCACGGGCGGGGCCGGGTTTATCGGCTCGCACCTCTGCGATCGTTTCCTGGCCGAAGGGCATCAGGTCATTGCCATGGACAACCTGAGCACCAGCACCATTGACAACATCGCTCACCTGGCAGGCCGGGACGGCTTCTCGTTCATCAAGCACGACGTGACCAACTATATCTACGTGGAAGGGCACCTGGATGCCATTCTCCACCTGGCCTCACTGCCCAGCCCGGTGGATTACCTGGAGAAGCCGATCCCCACCCTCAAAGTGGGAGCTCTGGGAACCCACAAGGCTCTGGGGCTGGCTCTGGCCAAGAATGCCACCTTCCTCCTGGCCTCCACCTCCGAGGTCTACGGCGACCCCCAGGAGCATCCCCAGCACGAGGACTATTGGGGCCACGTCAACCCGGTCGGGCCGCGGGGGGTGTACGACGAGTCCAAGCGCTTCGCCGAGGCGATGACCATGGCCTACCATCGCTACCACGGCGTGGATACCCGCATCGCCCGCATCTTCAACACCTACGGCCCCCGCATGAGATCAGACGATGGCCGGGTGGTGAGCAACTTCGTCACCCAGGCCCTGCGAGGCGAGCGGCTGACGGTGTACGACGACGGCTCCCGAACCCGCAGTTTCTGTTACGTATCCGACATGGTGGAGGGCCTCTATCGCCTGCTCCTGTCCGACGAGGTCTATCCAGTCAACCTGGGCAACCCCAATGAGATGACCGTCCTCGAATTCGCCCGCAAGGTGCTGGAGATTTCCGGCTCTTCATCGGAGATCATCTATATCGCCCCGACCGACGAGCGCACCAAGGACGATCCCCAGGTGCGCCGCCCGGACATCGGCAAGGCCAGGCGGGTGCTGAACTGGGAGCCCCAGGTCAGCCTGGAGGAGGGGCTGCGAAAGACGGTTGAGTGGTTTAGGGAACGGATCTAGCATTATGAGGAAGACTTCCGAAGTCTCCAGACTTCGGAAGTCTGCAAACCTTAGTTGGGGAAGCCCGCTGTTCAATGCGGCGCTGCTGCTGATTGTACTCACCGTCGGCCTGAGCATCGCGCTCCTGCCCCTGACGTTGGCGGGAGCTGCAGTCCTGGGCAGCCTCGTCTTCCTGGCCGCCCTGATCCGCCCTGAATATGGCCTGTACCTCCTGATCGTGGCTGTGCCCTTTGGATCGGTGAGGGAAATCGCCATCAGCGGCTTCACGGTGGGGGCGGCGGAGGCGCTGGTGGGACTGGTGCTGGCCGCCTGGCTGGCTAAGATGGTCGCAGTCGGAGAGATCAGAACCAGTCACCCACCGCTGCTCCTGCCCCTACTCATCTTCTTGGGAGCCGCCCTCCTGTCGCTGACCGGCGCTCTCTCACTGAAGTACAGCTTCAAAGAGATCCTCAAGTGGCTGGAGGTGCTGGGCATCTACCTCTTCGTAGCCAACGCCATTGAGGAGAAACAGGCCAGGGTGGTAGTCCTCTTCATGCTGCTGGCGGGCATCGGCCAGGCCCTCCTCGGCTTCTA
>CAYNWI010000421.1:0-2437 GCA_964400825.1 uncultured Anaerolineae bacterium
GCCGCCAAAGCCCAGGCCGACGCGCTACAGCAGTAGCTCTTCTAGCCACACATACCCGGGGCGCTCCAGCCGGAGCGCCCCGGAACTGTTCACCAAAGGCCGCGCACAGCGGAGAAGTGCGCGGTTCGCAAAGGAGGGACAAGAATCCATGGTGCCCAAGATCATGAAGCAAGGCACGCTCACCCCCTGGCTTTATCTCGCGGCTGCTCTGATCATCATGCTGGTGTTTATCGTCTATCCTACCATAAACACCGCCGTCCTGAGCCTCAGAGATAAAACAGGTACCCAATCGGCCGCGGTGGATTGCGTGCCAGGGCAAGCCTGTTGGGGTGTATTGGACAACTATCGCTACGCCTTGACCGATTCTGAAATGGCCCAGGCATTGCGCAACAATGCCCTGTGGATTCTGTTGACGGTTCCCGGCACGGTGGGGGCGGGCCTCTTGTTCGCTGTCCTGACCGACCGGGTACGCTACGAGCGCCTGGCCAAGACCATTATCTTCTTACCCATGGCCATTTCTTTCGTGGGGGCGAGTGTCATCTGGAGATTTGTCTACTATCTCGAAGCGGGTGGGGGATCCCAAATCGGCGTGTTGAACGCCATCATCACTGCCCTGGGTGGCCAGCCAATAGCCTGGCTCACTAATAGAAGCTGGATCGTCAACAATACCTCACTGTGGATCGTGTGGATCTGGCTGTGGTCTGGATTCTGCATGACCATCATCTCAGCGGCGCTCAAGGGCGTGCCAGCAGAGCTACTGGAGGCCGCTCGTGTGGACGGGGCTACCGAATGGCACGTCTTCTGGCGCATCATGTTCCCCATCATCCTGCCCACCATCACCGTCGTCGCCACCACGATGGTCATCAACGTTCTCAAAGTCTTTGACATCGTGTTTGTCATGACCAACGGCTTAAACGGCACAGAGGTGATCGCCAACCGCATGTTCAAATTCATCGTCACCAACCAGGGCCGCTCGATGGCCATGGCTGTCTTGCTCATCGCCCTGACCATCCCGATTATGATCATCAATGTGCGCCGCTTCCGCGAACAGGAGAGGATACGATGAATACGGAACGCATAAAACGCATTCTGGGACGGATCCCAGTTCACGTCATCGTGATCTCAATGGTTGTGATCTGGCTGGTGCCAACCCTGGGGGTATTCGTTACCTCCTTCCGTTCGCGCCAGGCTGTCCGCACATCGGGCTGGTGGACGGTGCTATCCAAACCATCCCCGCTAGGTCAGCAAGAGTATGGGACAGCGTGTGCTTCCTGCCACGGTGCAGACGGCAAAGCCATGGCCACGGCTGACCTTTCGGATCCGGAGGTGGTAGCTGAGTACATGAAAACCAACCGCCTGCTGCCGCTGCTGCGGCAGGGGGTCAACGGCCAGCCCATGGTGCAAGATCCAGAATGGCAGGCCCTGGTCCAGGACACATCGCGAACGAAAGAGGCTTTAGATGCGTTGTCGCCCGTCAGCCAGTATCTTGGGACTTTGTCTGGGTCTGGCCAGGCAGTGGAATACGGACTGACAGCAAGTAATTGGCTAGACGCCCTGGTGGGCTACAAGGGCACCGCAACCTATCAGAAAGATTGTGCCCCAGGCGTCAGTGAGAGCGGCAAGTTTAAGTGTAACGCGAGCGACTTGCTGAACCCAGAAGGCATGGCCCGTGCTTTTCTGAATAGCTTGTTGGTCACTATTCCAGCCACCCTTCTGCCCATTCTCTTTGCAGCCCTTGCCGCTTACGCCTTTGCCTGGCTGGACTTTCGGGGCCGCATGTGGATGTTCGCCTTGTTAGTGGGTTTGCAGATTGTGCCCTTGCAGATGACACTGGTGCCTATCGCGCAATTGTACAGCAAGTTAGGACTGCAAAGCAGCTTTATCGGCATCTGGCTGTTCCACACTGGCTTTGGCCTGCCCTACGCCATCTACCTGTTGCGTAATTTTCTAGGAGGGTTACCGCGCGATCTGTTTGAATCTATCTACCTGGACGGGGCCAATCACTGGACCGCTTTCTGGAAGCTAGCGCTTCCCCTGTCGGTGCCAGCTATTGCCTCCCTGGGGATTTTCCAATTCCTGTGGGTGTGGAACGATTTGCTGGTGGCCATCATCCTGTTGCCTGGCAACCCGGTGTTGACCTATCAGATCACCAACCTGATTGATCCCAGAGGTGGCAACTGGCATTTACTTACCGCTGCCGCCTTCCTCTCTATGATCGTGCCGATGCTCGTCTTCCTGGCCTTCCAACGCTACTTCGTGCGTGGCCTGCTGGCCGGGGCTGTGAAGGGCTAACTAACGCCGTGGTTTCGCTTGCCCTCCTGTTAATAATGTGTTGCAATTACGGAGATCGAGTTAAAGGCGGTCAGCGAGGCCGCATCTAACATAAATTAAGAAAGGAGTAAATCCAATGGCTAGTGTAACCTACGATAATGTCACC
>CAYNWI010000422.1:0-2434 GCA_964400825.1 uncultured Anaerolineae bacterium
GATTGCCCAACGCCGCAGTTCCTGTGGCATCGGTGCCGATGTGGTTGCCGGAGATGGTGTTGCTCACGGTGCCGCTGGCATAGATGTAAACCCCCTTGGAGCTATTGCCTGAGATGACGTTCCCCTCCCCGCCCGCTGTCCCGCCGACGACGTTGCCCTGAGCGCCCGAGCTGATTAAGACGCCAGAGCGACCGTTGGCCAGAGCCACCGCGCCGCTGGCGTCGGTGCCGATGTAGTTGCCGATGACAAGGTTATTATGCGCTTCACTGATCCACACGCCGCTGAGGCCATTCCCTGAGATCACATTCCTCTCCTCAGGGGTCGTACCGCCAATGACGTTGTCGTGGGCGCCGCCCGCGATCTGGATACCCTCCCGCCCGTTTCCCAGCTCCGCAGCGCCCGCCGCATCGGTACCGATGTAGTTGCCGGAAATGACGTTGCCGAAGGCTCCGCTTCCAGATATCAGTATCCCTTGCGCGACGAAGCGGTTTATCACCAGCCCTCTGATGATGTTGTTAGCCGACTCGATACGTAGACCAGCCAGGATACCGGCCTTCGCCCCAGCGATCTCGATCTCAGGGCCAGCGGGATTAGAGTCCCCCCGATTCACCGTCTGAGTGGTGCCGTCAACG
Organism: uncultured Anaerolineae bacterium; assembly: GCA_964400825.1. Classification (GTDB taxonomy): domain Bacteria; phylum Chloroflexota; class Anaerolineae; order VGOG01; family VGOG01; genus CAYNWI01. Next base: position 633 of record CAYNWI010000422.1, read on the forward strand.
GTTGTGCCGTCACCTGTCAGGGCGGGCAAGGGGCTATCGGGCCGGATGGTGCAGACACCCTCGCAGCCGGCGATGTCGAAGGCGATGGTGTTGGGATGGGGGCAGGAGTTGGCGGCGAACACGGCCTCCCGCAGCGAGCAGTGGGTGCTATCGCAGAGACCGTCGTTGGCATCGTCGGTGGTGTTGACGACGTAGGTCAAGAGGTACTCGTAGGATCCAATGTCGTAGCCCTCGCCCTGCGGACGGGAGACGCCGTCCAGGTCAGCGACGGGCGCTCCCTCGGCTGTGCCAGCATCTATGGCCGGGCTGTAGGCGGTCAGATGATAATCGCGGTCAGCGGCGTTGACGAACAGGGGATCGGCGTAGAGGCTGTGCTGGCCGTTGCCCGTCTCAACGTACCACGTGCCGTCGTTGATCTCGTCGGCGCTGTAGCAGCGGTCGGTCGGCCCATAGCAGATCACTTCGTCGGTGCGGTAGGGGTTGTAGTAGAGGTTGTGATCGGCGGTCAGGATCGCGCCCTCAGGATAGTAGACCGTGGTGCCGGCCATCTCCGGGTTGTCGTTGTAGAAGATGTTGTTGTACAAAGTGACGCTGGTGGGGGTGGAGGTCTGGTAGCCGCCCAGCGTGGCCAGGTAGCCGTCGCTAGCGCGGTTGGCGATGGTGTTGTTGATGACGGTGTAGCTGCCGCCCTCGGCCAGCACCAGGTTGGTTTGCCCGCTGTCGTGGGACAGGCTGTTGACCAGGCTGCTGTGCAAGCCCCCCAGCTCGACGTTGTGGCCGGCATTGTGGCGGGAGATGACCCGCCGCAGGGTGGTGCGGTCCGACTTGAAGTCGAAGCCGTCGCCGGCGTGGCCTTCCGCGATGCAATCCTCCACCACGATGGCGACCCCCTCCTGCACGGCGAAGCCATTGGCAGCAGTGTCACCGCCCTCCATCGTCACCCGGCGCAGGGTGAAGCCACGGCAGGGCCCGTCCGGCCCGCAGTCGAAGCCGGCGTCGTCGTAGTCGTGGCCGTAGACGTCCTCGATCAGCACCTCCTCCCCACCCAGGTGGAACTCGATGGGCGTGCCCACCAGCGAGAACTCCAGGTTCCGCAGGGTGATGCCCTGGCTATGGCAACAGGAGACGAAGCCGAAGCCCCGCTCTCCCCCCCGGCTGTAGTCCCGGATCACCAAATCCTGGAAAGTCCAGTAGTCGGCCCCGCCGACGTCAATGCCGTCGCGCCGCTCCAGCCTGCTGCCGTCCAGAATCGCCGTCTCGCCTGGGTAGCCAATCAGGGTGATGGGTAGCCCTGGCAGGCCGTTGGTTTCGATGTCCACCCCCTCGTGGTAGGTGCCGCCGCGCACCCAGATGGTATCACCTGACTCGACGCTATTCACCGCGTGCTGGATGGTGCGCCAGGGCTGGTCGAAGCTCCCCGGCTGGGCATCGTCCCCATCAGGAGAGACGTAATAGACGTTCTCCGTGGCAGCTTGGGGCATCAGCAAGCCCATCAGTGTGATCATCATCACCACGACCAGAGCTATCGTCCGCAACCGCTCCTCCTTGGCATCTCATCGCCCTAAGCCCAACTCACCCTTTGTGACTGATTATACCATAGAAGGGGCAGCCTAGCAACAGCACGCTACAAAAGAAAAGACCTCGGAGGTCTGGGGAGACCTCCGAGGTCTGGTAAGCGGGATTTGACAAAAACGCCATATCGTTGTAAATTATCTGTCGCTTGCCTAATTCAGACAAGCCCTATATAATTTGGCCGTTGCCCTGAGTGATTCATGCGCGAGGGCCGGCTTTCAATCTAGTCA
>CAYNWI010000423.1:0-2423 GCA_964400825.1 uncultured Anaerolineae bacterium
TATTTAGCCAGCGATGGCCAGGAGGAGGAGATCATGCGGGACGCGGTGCTGCTGCAGCCTGAGGGGGATGTCCTCTTGCTGGCTAACCTGCTGGGCGAGCGGAAGCTGGTGTGTGGGACAATCAAGGAAATTGATCTCCTGAAGCACACTATCCATCTAGAAAAGAGCGAAGCGCCGGTCTCCCAGTAATCAAAGCGATACCGGAAAAAGTGTATAGCGCGTCAGGGCTTGCCCTTGCTGAAAAGACCATGAAGGTTGAAGGATCGGTTTGAAGGCCGTAGACCTTTATGGTCTTTTTATTTGACCGAGCAGTTTTGCTAACTGCCTTTGGCGGGCATCGAGCCCGTCTTCAATAAACAAAGGAGCTGTTGTAAATGTCGTCGCTCCGAAATCCAAGGAAGGAGATCGAGAGTCTCATCGGCGCAGGGGACCTCGAGGGCCTGCTCAGGAAGGCGGGAGAATTGCACGGCCACTTCTGCCCTTATGTCGCCCTTGGCGTCAGGGCAGGCTACATGGCTTTGAAGGCCCTGGGGATAGAGAGGACCACAGGGATGGAGGAAGTGGTGGCCATCGTGGAGACCAACAACTGCTTCAGCGATGGGGTTCAGATAGTCACCGGCTGCACCTTTGGCAACAACGCCCTCATCTATCGCGACCTGGGAAAGAAGGCGGTGATGCTGTCCAAGAGGGACGGCACTGCCATCAGAATAGCCCTTAAGGCCGAATGGGAAGATAGCTTCGATTCAAGATACCCCGAAGCCCACGCTCTGTTCGAGAGGATCGTCATCAACCGGGAGGTGGCAACCCAGGCCGAACACGAGAAGTTGATGCAGCTCTGGGCCGAGAGTTCGTTCGAGCAATTGGAGTTGCCAGAGGAAGAGGTTTTCAATGTAAAGCCCAGAAAAATCAAAGTGCCATCCTACGCCCCCATCTTTGCCTCGGTGAGGTGCTCCGTCTGTGGGGAGAACGTCATGGAGACGAGGGCGGGGATAAAAGATGGAAAGCCTATTTGCATCGCCTGCGCCTCCGCCGAGCACTACCTGCTCGACGGGGCGGGAATCTCAATAGGGAAAGGAGAATCATCGTGAGGAAAACGACGAGTTTTCTGGTTCTGGTGCTGGTGCTGGCCGGCTTGGTGGCCGGGTGCAAGCCTGCACCAACACCTACAGCCGCCCCGGTGCCCGCGGCACCTACTCTCACTCCGGCTCCCGTGACCCTCACCTTGCCGGGGGTCGACTGGGGCTATCCCTCCCCCTTTACCTTCTATCCCCGAGGCCCAGGTTACATCCAGATGTCCTTCCTCTTCGACACCCTCGCCTGGAAGGACGAGAAGGGGGTTATCCCCTGGCTGGCCAATGACTGGAAGGTCTCGGAGGATGAGACCAAGTGGACCTTCAAGCTCCACGAGGGGGTCAAATGGCACGACGGGAAGCCCTTCACCGCCGAGGACGTGGCCTTCACCTTCGACTACTTCAAGGAGCACATAGCCGCCTTTCAGTGGTTTATGGCGGTGGAAAAGGTTGACAAGACAGAGATGATGGACAATCACACGATTGCCCTCTACTTGAAGGAGCCGGTGGCCGACTTCCTCGTTAATATAGCCGGCTCGGTGCCCACCATTCCCAGGCACATCTGGGAAGACGTAGAGGATCCGGCCAGGTTCACGGGTAAAGAGGCCGTCATCGGCTCAGGGCCCTTCAAGCTGGCCGAGTACAGCAAGGAGGAGTGTCGCTACGTCTACGAGGCCAATCCCGATTATTTCAAGGGAAAGCCGGTAGTGGACCGCCTCGTCTCCACCAAGGTACAGGATGAGGCGCTGGCCCTGAAGACAAGCACGGTGGATGCCGGCTTTTTCTGGGGCAAGGAGATCGAGGCGGTGAAGGAGTTGGAGGCGGAGCCGAACCTGGAGGTCATAGAGGGCCCCAGCTTCTGGGTCCTCCAGATCATCTTCAACTGCCAGAGGCCTCCCTTCGACAAGGTAGAGTTCAGGGGGGCCATCGCCCACGCTGTAGACAGGTCGAAGATCGTGGAGCAGGTGACCCACGGCGGAGCCATCGTGGCCAACCTGGGCATCGTCTCCCCAGGGACGGACTGGTATAACCCCGAACTGCCCGTCTACGAGTACGACCCCTCCCAAGCTAAGGAGATCCTGGACGAGCTGGGGTTAGAAGAGCTCGGCCTCACCCTCCTCACCACTGGCGACTACGCCAGGGAGGCGGAGCTTATCAAGGCCGACCTGGAGCAGATAGGGATTAAGGTGGAGGTCAAATCCGCTGACTGGGGCACGGTTGATGGACTCCTGAAGGCGGGCGACTTCGACCTGGCGATAAGTGGCCACGGGGCCATCGCCAGCCCCGATATCCTGACAAACCCTGTCTGGCCGGCCACCGTTTACAAAAACGAGGAATACGACAGCCTGTTCG
>CAYNWI010000424.1:0-2421 GCA_964400825.1 uncultured Anaerolineae bacterium
GAGGGAGCTGAGGCAGAGGTGCCGAGAAAGATGAGTTCAAACATTGAGTGAGTCCTTTGTGGGGCGTATTGTACAGAATTGTAACCCGCCTTGCCAAAAATGTCAATCCCTGTCTTGGGCCTGAATGTTTCGCCCCTGAGAGCTAGCTCCCGAAGGGTAGAACGGGCCGACAAATCAAACGGGGGTTGGGAGACCTCTCCCAACCCCCGTTTGATTTCTACTCGCTTTGAGGGCACTCTAGCTCCTGCGCCTCTTGACCACCGCGATCGTGAGAGCAGCGAACGAAGCCAGCGCCACTAATCCCAGCCACGGCGCTACCAGCCCCAGCCTGTTCACCGGCACGACGATGCCGCCGACGGGTTCTGGGAAGGGAATGGGGTCGCAGACATCGCCCAGGCCGTCGCCGTCAGCATCTTCCTGGTTGGGGTTGGGGTCGTTGGGGCAATTGTCCTCACTGTCGATGATCCCGTCGCCGTCGCTGTCAGGGCGGAAGGTCAGGCCAGCGGGCCGATCCAGCCCCCCGTTGGGCCCGTCTGCCTGGCCGAAGACCCCCAGGGCGGCCCCCGTCGTCCCGTCGAAGCGTCGCACTTCGTTGCTGTTAATGTTGGTGACGTAGAGGTTCCCGTCCGGCCCGAAGACCAGGGCATAGGGCTTATTCAGCCCCCCGTTGGGCCCGTCTGCCTGGCCGAAGACCCCCAGGGCGGCCCCCGTCGTCCCGTCGAAGCGTCGCACTTCGTTGCTTTTACTGTTGGTGACGTAGAGGTTCCCGTCCGGCCCGAAGACCAGGCCATAGGGCCAATTCAGCCCACCGTTTGGCCCGTCCGCCTGGCCGAAGACCCCCAGGGCGGCCCCCGTCGTCCCGTCGAAGCGCCGCACTTCGTTGCTGTGACCGCTGCTGACGTAGAGGTCCTGCGGCCCCTGAGCGTCCACCGGCGCCACAGTCGGCCCCAGCCCGCCGGCCAGCAAGGCCAGTAGCGTAGCGATGAAAAACAGATGCAGTCCTTTGGTGAGCCTATCAGTCATCTTGTTCATAGCAGATTTTCCTCCTTACTTAAGCGAATGATTTGCTGAGATCGCGGATAAAACCGTAACCCACGAATGTTGTCAATTATGCCACTACCCTCCTTTCAGCTTTCCCTGCCCATCGGCAGTGGGGCAAGCAAAAACGCCAGTCTCAGGCGCTCATGGAGCGCCTTCAGACTGGCGTTACGTATAGTCATTGGCCAGGCGTACGAAACCGCCGCCGCTTTTCAGGACACAAATCTGACATTGGTGTCTGGTCCCTGATCTCCGGTCTACCACGCTCGCTCTCTTTCGTAACAGCGTTGTCTCTCTACATATAACAACGAAAAAATGGCGAAAAAGATACGGCCTGTTGGGACGGATTCTCACCAATTTTGAAAATTTTAAGGTTTCTTATGCCCAATGCCCGCCAGGGCAGCCCGCTCTGATTCTGACTCCTGGCTACGAACTACCGCAAGTTTCTGAGCAGCGTGCCGCCGTCCGTCATTTGCTCAGCCGAGCCAAAAACTCGGTTGGGCTGAGCACTTCAGTTGCTCATACTTTGCCACCAACTCGCGCGGCACCGGCTCATCAACGACAACCACATTGGGAGCACCGTAAAACAATCGGTAGAACTTGTGCACCTGCGTCTCTGTGTCCAGATTGCGCGTTACTTCTTGCGCAATCAACCGGGGTACCGCCACGTTGAACTCGCTGAGGATATTCAAGAGCCGCACCGAGTCCTCGTCCGTCTCGGTGAGACCGAAGATGAACTGGTTGCTATCTATACAGATGAGCATACTCGGTTTCGAAAATTTGACGCCGAGTCTCTCTAAGACGCTCAATCGTCTCCTCCTTGCTGCCTCTCAGTCGCAGTCCCCCAGCGTTTCGGATCTCGCTCCGCAGTTCTGCTAGATTATGTTGCCAGCGCATCCGGATGACCTTCTCCACCACCGCCTCACGGACGAACTCGGCTATGCTGCGGGTTTCCTGTCGTTCCTTAGCCGCCTCCACTTCTTGATAGATGTCTGTCGGCAACACCAATGTGATGCGTGTGTTCCCCGCGGTACTCATGTTTTCACCTCCTGCCTATCCAGCATCCTTGCGGCACATAAGGGGGATGCGCGCCAAAGCCCTTCGAGTGGGGGGATGACCAGCCCTGGCCGCAGATGTCCGCTCTGATTCTGACTCCTGGCTGACACCTTCGCCAGATGACCATATTGTATCATGCTCCTTCCCCACTGTCAAGTTGCTGTTCCATTAACACTTCCACTGACTCAACCACTCTCACTTGACGAGATGCCCATACCTGTGGTATCATTATCCCAAACCTGGAAAAGGAGAGAAAAATGAAAACCGAATCATTCCGAGGCCGAGATTTCCTCACTCTGCTGGATTACACCACTGAGGAAGTGGAAA
>CAYNWI010000425.1:0-2407 GCA_964400825.1 uncultured Anaerolineae bacterium
GTGGTGGGGGTGACCGTGCTTGTTGGCGTGTGCGTCGCCGTGGCTGTCGGCGTGTCAGTTGCGGTAGCCGTCGGCGTTACTGTCAGCGTGGCCGTGGGCGTGTCGGTTGGTGTCGAGGTAGCTGGTGGCGGCTGCGTCGGAGTCTCCGTAGCGGTGGGGACTTCTGTCGGGGTTTCTGTGGGTTCAATCGTACTCGTCGGTGTGTCTGTGCTGGTAGGAGAGGGCGATGCCGTCGGGGTCTCTGTAGGAGTCGCTGTACTAGTCGCCGTAGCTGTACCAGTAGGGGTGTCGGTTGGAGTGGCTGTCAAAGTGGCCGTCGGCGAAGGCAACCACTGGGTAGGCGTCGGTTCAAGGGGAGTAGGGCTGGGGGTAGAGCTGGCGGTAGGCGTGGGCGAAGAGGGCAAAGTGGGTGACGGCGAAAGGGTGGGAGTGGGAGTGGAGGTAAACGCCGTCGGGGAAGGTGGCGCAAGGACCAAGGCCACCAATCCCAGACAATAGCAGGGCAAGGTGAGGATGATGATAGCGAACAAAATCCCATAGATCGTCCTCTGCCTGTCGGATAAATTCAGGTACCAATTGCGTAATTTGTCCATTTGACTCGGTTGAGTATGATAGCATTGATTGGGCCTATTGTCAAAAACGTTGGGGTTGCATATTCAGACCACTCGTGGTAATATTGTGATGGGATTTCACCTACAGGAGGGGAAAGGAGATCGTCATGAAGCGCATCGGGGTGTTGACCAGTGGCGGCGACGGGCCGGGCTTGAATCCCTGCATCCGCGCCGTAACCAGAATGGCCTTGGGGCACGGCCTGGAGGTGATGGGCATAGAACGGGGCTATGCCGGGCTGATGGACGGCGAGATGATCCCGCTTGATGCCCGCTCGGTGGGGGGCATCATCGGCAGGGGCGGTACTTTTTTGGGCACTGCCCGCGCGCCGGAGTTCAAAACGCCCCAGGGCCAACGGGAGGCCCTGCGCAACCTGAACCGGCACGGCATCGAGGGCCTGGTGGTCATCGGCGGCAACGGCTCCTTGACGGGAGCTTGTGCCCTTCATCGCCTGGGCTTCCCGGTGGTAGGCGTGCCCGCCACCATTGATAACGACGCGGTCGGCACTGACATGGCCATAGGCGTGGACACCGCTCTCAACACCATCCTGGATGCCATTGATAAGATCAAAGACACCGCCTCTTCTCACCAAAGGGCCTTTCTGATTGAGACCATGGGCCGCGACTCTGGTTATCTGGCCCTAATGAGCGGGATAGCGGGTGGTGCAGAGATGGTGCTGATTCCAGAGGTGGAGACAACTCTCGAGGAGGTAGCCCAGGGTTTGCTGGACGCCTACGTGCGGGGGAAGGCTCACTGTATCGCCGTGGTGGCCGAGGGGTATAAGCCCGGCACCCAGGCTGTGGCCGATTATCTCTGCGAGAGGCAAGAAGAGCTGGGTTTCGAGGTGCGGGTCACTGCGCTGGGACACATCCAGCGGGGCGGCGCGCCTTCGGCCTTCGATCGAATCCTGGCCACTCGACTCGGTGCTGCCGCCGCCAGGGAACTTCAAGAGGGCAACCACGGCCACATAGTGGGCCTGATTGGTAATCAGATTGTCCTCACGCCTTTGGAGGATGTATTGGCTCAGCGCAAAGAGCTCGATCTGGGTCTCTGCGAACTGAGCAAGATAATGGAGAAGTAGAGAGTTCGGTGAACTGGGAGGAGGGCGCTACACTTCCAGCATAATTTGCAATATTTGCATATCTGTCTGCACCATGCCAGGATTCGCCAGCAACCCTAAATTGCGCACCGTGCTTTCGGCGGTTGCCCCCACTATACCCTCACCTATGGGCATCTGCACACCCCGCATGGCCAGCATCGCCGATTTCACCGCCACGCTTGCCCCTGTCCCCACCTTCAATGCACACCCCAGCTTGGCTCCATCGCAGATCACCCCTGCCAGGTTACCCGCCATGATATTGATCACTTGCCCTATCTCCGCCGTCCCTCCCCCCAGCAGCCGCACTATGCCCGCTGCTGCGCCCATGCTCCCCCCTATACAGGCACCACACAACGCTGCAAGATTGCCTACGTGGGCTTTCAGGTAGGCGGTGATTAAGTGGCTCGTGGCTATGGCCTTCGCCAGTTCTTCCTCCCCAGCCCCCAGCTCCCTCGCTACTGTTGCGATAGGTATTGTGGCTGTTATTCCCCGATTTCCACTGTAGCTGCTAGTCATCACTGGCACCATCAGGCCTGACATCCTGGCATCCACCGCCGCCGCTGAAAACATCTCGGCCCGACTGGCGGGGTCATCGGCCAGGAGCCCCTCTTTCACCAGTTCTGCTAAGGCCGCTCCGACTCCCAGGCCCGCTTTCCTGGCCAATCCCTCGCGGCCGGCGGCCTCGTTCATCCTCACGCC
>CAYNWI010000426.1:0-2391 GCA_964400825.1 uncultured Anaerolineae bacterium
CACGGGCACCCTCCTTATCTCTCCTTAGCCTTGTTCGTCGCCTGGGCCGTACTGCGTGAACTGATCAAGGGCAACCTGGCTTTTGCCCGCCCCTATCTGGCTGGCGTCTGGGCTGGCTTGGCCCGCCATCGAGCAGGAGCCACTGAATAGCTTTATGGAAACCATAACCTGCAACCTGTGCGGGGTGGACGAAAGCGAACCGTTGTTCAAAGGACGGGATCGGCTGTTGGGAGGTACAGAAACCTTTCAGTGGGTGCGCTGCCGCCGCTGTGGGTTGATCTACCTGAACCCACGCCCCACTCTGGCTGAAATGGCCCGTTATTATCCAACCAACTACGAGCCTTTCACCCGTCACGAAAGGGCGGAGAACTGGCTGGCCCGGCTGAGATACCGGGTTTATATCCACAAGCTTCGTCGCATCGCCGGCCAGGAGCCCAAGCCAGGGCGGCTACTGGACGTCGGCTGTGGCATTGGGGACTTCATGCTGGGGATGCGACAGCGGGGCTGGGAAGTTCATGGCGTGGACCTTAGCCCTAACGCGGTGGCCCTGGCTCGCCAGAAAGGGCTGGACGTCTTCCAGGGACAACTGTTCGACGTCCTCTACGCCGAACAGAGTTTTGACCTGGTGACCATGTGGGACGTCTTGGAGCACCTACACGATCCTAACGCCCATCTGGCCCGAGTAGCCCAGCTTCTAAGACCGGGGGGTAAATTCGTGGTGACCTTGCCCAACCCTCACAGCCTTGATTTTCGCCTGTTCGGACCGGCGTGGACTGGGCTGGACGTCCCCCGCCACTTGTACGTCTTTGTACGCCCGGCCCTATTGGCCTTGCTCCAACGGGCAGGACTGGAAGTGACGTCGGCTCGATGCATCACCGGCGGGCAGCGGGTGTCCACCTGGAGCCTGGAATGGCTCATTGACGAGCGGGTGTCAAGCAAACAGGTTGGCAGGGCGTTAAAACGATTAATCTATTCCCAAATGTGGTACTGGGTCTGGCGGCCTTATTATTTTGTCGTTGACCTATTGGGGCTAGGTTCCAGTATCACTTACACCTGCCGGCGCGTCACATGAATTCAACAGCGCAAATGGAGTGGACGACTTGTAACCTGTGCGGCTCTACCCAGACAGACCTGTATTACGAAGGCCGCGACCGACAACTGGGTGGAATAGAGCGATTCCGGCTGGTCCGCTGTCGGCAGTGCGGCCTTATCTACTTGAACCCCCGCCCCTCACAAGATGAAATTAGCCGATACTACCCTGACGACTATGAGCCATTTACCCGGTTCAGCCGCGATCAGAGTGGACCTCTAGCTCGGTGGAGCCAGACTCGCTACCTGGACAAGCGTTGTAAAGCGGTGATGCGCTGGAAATCCTCAGGTCGCTTGCTAGACGTGGGCTGCGCCACCGGCGAATTCCTGGCCCGGATGATGGAATATGGCTGGCAGGTTCAGGGAGTGGAACTCAGCCCCACAGCGGCGGAGACTGCGCGCCGGGAATATGACCTGGATGTTCTTACCGGTGATCTGACCCAGGTCCAGTTCCCTGACCACCACTTCGACGTGATCACGCTCTGGGACGTGCTGGAGCATTTGTACGATCCACTAGCGGGGTTGGTAGAGATCAATCGTATATTGAAGGATGATGGTCTATTGGTGATAGAGCTGCCCAATGCCAAAAGCTTTGACGCAGCCCTGTTTGGACCCTATTGGATCGGCCTAGACATGCCCCGCCACCTTCACGTCTTCCCCCCCGCTCCCCTGGAAGCCATGTTAAAACAGAGCGGTTTCCAAATCGTCTCGCGGCGCTGTTTCAGCGGAGGATACGGCGCTTTTGTGCTAAGTCTAAACTTCTGGCTTGAAGAGCATGCGTTTAAGTGGTTGAGTCGTCTGGTGACTGTCTTATCAAAGGGGCCCTACATCTACCTGGCCTATGCCCTGGGCAAAGGGCCCGAAATTACCCTCTTTTGCCAAAAATCTCAGATTAATGGTCACCGATGAGAGCAGCCCATGAGGGGGGGAGACCCTTCTCAATCTCGATTGGCCCAAATGTTTCTCTCTTTCGAGGCCCCACCTTTCTCACCCACTCTACCATTCTCTTCAATCCCTCATCTAAAGGTACAGGTGGCAGGGGAGAGAACACAGCCTTAGCCTTGCTGTGGTCAGAGAACGCATGTTTAACCTCATTTCTCTCCGGTAGGAACTGGATTCTTGGTGGCACGCCAAAAATCTCGGCTACCTTGTGGGCAAGGTCAATTACCTGGTAAGGAGTGTCCGCACCAACGTTAAAAACCTCATTGATCGCTCCAGAAGTTTCGGGTGCAACGGCAATGATGGGAGCCACATCATCAATGTGAGAAAAGGCTCTTGTTTGTGTTCCATCGCCAAATATGG
>CAYNWI010000427.1:0-2366 GCA_964400825.1 uncultured Anaerolineae bacterium
GCATCGGGGTGTTCATCTGTTCCTGTGGGTCGAACATCGCCGGCGTGGTGGACGTAGGTGCCGTGGTGGACTACGCCAGCACCCTGCCCCACGTCGTGCACGCCGAGAACACCATTTACACCTGTTCCGCCGACTCGCTGAAACTGATCCAGGAGCGCATCGCCGAGCACGGACTCAACCGGGTGATCGTTGCCTCTTGTACGCCGCGCACCCACGAGCCCATCTTCCGCGACACCATCCGCGAGGCGGGGCTGAACCCCTATCTGTTCGAGATGGCCAACATCAGGGACCAGTGCTCCTGGGTGCACTCCTCCCAACCCGAGGCAGCCACCCAGAAGGCCAAACACCTGACCCGCATGGCCGTGGGTCGCTCCCGCTGGCTGATGCCCCTCTACACCGCGCCCCAGCCATTGAGCCACGAAGCGCTGGTCATCGGCGGGGGAGTGGCGGGAATGACCGCCGCCCTGAACCTGGCCGAGCAGGGCTTTGGGGTCTACCTGGTGGAGCGGGAAAAGGAGCTGGGCGGCCGCCTGCGCCAGATCTACTACACAGCCGACGGCAGCGATCCGCAAGCCTACCTGAGAGAGCTGATGGGCCAGGTGCAGGCCAACCCCCGCATCGAGGTGCTGACCGGCCACCAGGTAGCCAAATTCAGCGGCTTCGTGGGCAACTTCAAGACCACCGTCAAGTCAGCGAGTCAACAAAAAACTTCCGAGCGCCTGATTGAGCATGGCGTGACCATCGTGGCCACCGGTGGGCAGGAGTGGCGGGGCAATGCATACCTGCTCGGCCAAGACCCACGGGTGATGACGCAGGGGGATTTGGAGAGTAGGTTGGCCCTTGACAATCCGCAATCCGAAATCCGAAATCCGAAATCGGTGGCGATGATCCAGTGCGTCGGTCCCTGGGATGAGAGCGGTGACGTGCCTTTCTATTGCAGCCGCGTCTGCTGTGGCGTGGCCGTCAAAAACGCTCTGCGAATCAAAGAGCTTGACCCCGACTGCAGCGTCTACGTCCTCTACAAAGACATGCGCACCTACGGCTTCAGTGAGGCTTTCTACACCGAGGCGCGGGAGAAAGGCGTCATCTTCCTGCGCTATGACGATGAGCACAAGCCCGAAGTCCAGCTTCCAACGACAAGCCCCCCCCCGATCCCCTCCGAAGCGGGGCAGGAAGTTCCAACCTCCAATCGGTTGCAGGTTTCGGTCTTCGAGCCAATCTTGAAGGAGCGTATCACCCTCACCCCCGACCTGCTGGTGCTATCCACCGCCGTGGTGCCCGCCGAAGGCAGCCAGGAGTTGGCCGAGCTGCTCAAGTTCTCCTGTACTTTGGAGGGCTTCTTCCTGGAGGCCCACGTCAAGCTGCGGCCGGTGGATTTCCCCGCCGAGGGCATCTTCCTCTGCGGCGCGGCCCATTATCCCAAGTTCATAGGCGAGACCATCGCCCAGGCTCAGGCGGCGGCGGCGCGAGCGGCGACCATCCTCTCCAAAGATGTGCTCCAGGTAGGCGGGGTGGTAGCCGTGGTAGACGAGGAGAAATGCACCGGCTGCCTCACCTGTGTGCGCATCTGCCCCTATGAAGTGCCGCGCATCAACTCAGCTAAAGTCGGAGCCGGCGGAATCCTGGGGGTGGCCGAGATTGAGGCCGCCGCCTGCCAGGGCTGCGGCACCTGCGCTGGGGAGTGTCCGGCCAAAGCTATCCAATTGCAGCACTATCGTGACGAGCAGGTGCTGGCGAAGGAGGAGGCGCTGTTTGGGGAGTTGTTGGCAGCATAGGGGGATGGTAAATCGGGAAACCGGCATTGATTTTTCGCTGAGAGCGGCGGAGCGGGTGGCTATCCCTGTTTACGCTCAATTCGCTTTACCTCAGGAGGTAACGCTATAATGGCCGAGAGAACTTTGGACAGCAAACTAATTTACGCTGAATTAGATACGCTGAAGGGGGAAATACGAGGCCTGAAACAGCTAGTGAGCGAAGTTGTTACCAGAACCCGTCCAACTATCCAGACGGAGCATCCCCACATCGTACGGGTGGAGGGGATATTCGGTGGAGAGCCCATAATAAAGGGCACGGGCATCAGCGTCCGCACCATCGTCGAGCGCACGCGCCTGCGTGACACTCCCGAGCAGATTGTAGATGATTATCCACATCTTACCCTGGCCCAGGTGTACGATGCTTTGAGCTATTACTACGAGCATCCGCAAGAGATTGAGCAGTACATCGCTGAGAACTTTGCAAAGAGGGGGTGGCAATGAGTCAATTCGAACCCCAAATTCTGGCATTTGCCTGTCACTACTGTGCCTACGCTGCAGCCGACCTGACAGGCTCGATGCGCCTTCAGTATCCGACCAACGTCAAGATCATCC
>CAYNWI010000428.1:0-2345 GCA_964400825.1 uncultured Anaerolineae bacterium
CGGATGGCCTGGCGATCGTCCTCGACGTGCTCGATGACCTCGTGCAGAAGCACCACATCGAAGAAGCCGTCGGGAAAGGGCAGTTTCTCTGCTGGAGCCAGGTGGATGTTGGGCAGCGTCCGGCTGGCCTCGGCCACCTTCTCCGGGTCCACGTCCACGCCGTAGACCTCCTGACTGAAACCTCGCATTTTTTTCACGTACGTCCCCAGGCCGCAGCCCACGTCCAGGATGCGCTGGCCCTCCAACGGCGCGTACCTGCGGATCAGGGCCAATCTCCTGTCCTGCCCAAAGCGCCAGACGTAGCTGGGGTGGCCGAGGGTGATGGCCTTGTCGTCAGGCGGCATCTCGGTACTCCGACTTTGTCCTCATTGATAGCCCCATCATCCCCAAAGCGGCCAGGGCAAAGATACCCGCCGAGCAGAGGAAGATGAAGCGTAGGCCCAGGCCTGCGGCGATAACCGCGCCCACCATCGGAGCTGCGGCATTAGCCACAGAAGCCGCGCTGGAGTCCAGGCCATAGACCATCCCTTGCCGGCCCTCGGGTGCCAGGCGGGCCAGCGTGGCGCTGACGGAGGCCAGGATGCCCCCCATCGCTATTCCCGCTGCACCTTGCAAGATCAACACTTCGGTGGGCGTGGTCACAAAAAACTGAGGGACGTACAGCGCTGCCGCCCCCAGCGTACAAGCCGCCAGCACCCGCCGGTGGCCGAGACGATCGCCGACCCGCCCCAGGACTACCGCTCCCAGGGCACCGGTGGCCGCTCTCACTCCTGTGATTAGCCCCGTGACGGAGGCCACCCGTCCTCCGCCCGGCATCAGAGACTGCACAAAAAGCGGCAACAGTGGCTCCATGATCCTCGATCCAAAATTAATCACCACCCGGGTGCCGAATAAGACCAACAGCGCCTGAGACCCCAGTACCAAAGCCAACCCCTGCCGGAAGCCCTCAGCCGAGCCAGAGCTCTCTGCTGACGAATCCTCTTTCTTTCGGGAGGGCTCGAATCGCTCTTCGACCAGGAAGAACACGCACAAGCCCGCTGCGAAGAGTAAAGTGGCCGTCACCCAGAAGGCAGTCCGATAGCCGAAGGCATCGGCCACCAAACCGCCTAACAGTGGCCCGACCGAGGCCCCGCTGTAGATCGCCATCTGCAGCAGCCCCAGCGCATAGCCGGACCTCTGGCGGGGCGCTGAGCTGGCTACCAGTGTGGTGGCCGCCGCTACGGTGCCTGTCACGCAACCCTGCAGAATCCGCAGGATCGCCAGTTGCTGCACGTTGCGCACAAATCCCATAGCGCCGAGCAGCACCGCCCCGCCCAACATCGCCCTCTCCACCATCAGCTTGCGTCCGTAGCGGTCGGCCAGGGAGCCCCATAAGGGAGCGAAAATAGCCATGGTGACAGCCTGGCCGGTGACCAGGAGCGCTGACCACATCTCCACCTGTTCCAGGTCGGTCACCCCTAATTCCTGCACGTAGTAGGGCAGGAAGGGAAAGGCCACGCTGAAGCCAGCGATAGCCACCAGCTCTGCCGCCCAGATAACGTATAGATTGCGCTGCCAACCTCGTGTCGAAGAATCCGCTTCCATTTATCACCATGCGGCTCCCTGGTGTGACAGGCTATCTCAGGGGCCAAATGAGAGTTCATAGGCCAAGGAACTATACCACAAGTCACCTTACAGGGCAAGTTGCTTCCCAAAAAGAATGCTGTGCGGTAGCACCGCACAGCATCATTGGGAACTCAGTCAAATGTGGGTCACTATTCACCGAGGCTCTTTGGGATTTCGCAGGGTCGCGGTGTTGGAGTCCCCAACTTGTTGGGGGGTATGGCGTGGCAACCCCCAACAAGTTGGGGACTCCGGCTCGCTACCCACGCCAATTCCCAAAGACCCTTCACCGAAAGGCTACACATAGCGTAGCTGCAGCCTCACGACCTCAGACCTAGGTCGTGAGGCTACAGCTCGTCAGCAGTAACAGAGTTTAACAAATCGAGCAGTTTGGCAACGGTGATCTCATCCCGCTTCCACCGGCACCCTGTTTAGCACGATATATCGCTCGATCTCGTCACGATGATCGTCATAGTAGCTGAGAGCGTCGAAGATCTGCGCCAGACGCAAGTGAGGAAGCTTGCGAGCAATTTCATCCGGGGGCTCGCCAAACTTCCAATGTTCGACGATGGCCCGCACCGGCGTCCGCGTCCCTTTGATCACCGGCTCACCGCTCAGCACGTTTGCCTGTTGCTCGATGTAGGGATGCTCCGTCACTTCACCTGTTGGCCGAGCAACGGTACGGGGTTGGAGCAACTCATGTAGCTCACGGATGTCGCCCTCAATGATGTCCAGCCGATGGG
>CAYNWI010000429.1:0-2340 GCA_964400825.1 uncultured Anaerolineae bacterium
TAGTCGTCGGCAGGGAAGCAGCATTTTCAAGGAGGAAGCCATGGCTAACCTGTTGGAAGTGAGAGATCTCTGTGTCGAGGTGGAGGGACAAGAGATCCTCCACAATGTCAACCTGACCATCCCTGAGGGCGAGGTCCATGCCCTGCTGGGGCCAAACGGCAGCGGCAAGACGTCGCTGATGATGACTATCATGGGGTACCCAGATTACGAGGTGACCCGGGGGCGAATCTTCTTCGAAGGGGAGGACATCACCGAACTGGATCTCACGGAAAGGGCGCGGCTTGGCATCGGCATCGCCCAGCAGCGCCCCCCGACCATCGCCGGGGTCAAGCTGCGGCAGATCCTCGATTACGCCATCGGCGGCGATCCGCAACGGGCCGATGAGCTGGAGGCGTTGGTGCAGGGGTCCCATGTGGAGTCGTTTCTGGATCGCGACGTGAACGCTGGCCTATCTGGCGGCGAGATCAAACGCTCCGAGCTCCTGCAGCTCCTGGCCACCCGCCCGAGGTTCGCCATGATGGACGAACCCGATTCTGGCGTGGACCTGGAGTCGTTGGAACTGGTAGGGGAGATGGTCAACTGGCTCTTCTCCAAGGACCCGGCCCGACCGGCGAAGCGGAGGGCAGGGCTCATCATCACCCACACCGGCCACATCCTGAATTACGTCCACGCCGACAAGGCGCATATCATGCTGGACGGGCGCATCGGCTGCTCAGGAAACCCCCGTATCATCTTTGATCGTATTCGCGAGTCGGGGTACGAGGAATGTGTCCGCTGCATACTGGAGGAAGGGGAGGGAGAATAGGAGACGATGATAGCAGACGATCAGATCGAGCGGGCTGACGCGGCGGCGCTGGCTGAGGTCGGAGTGTTTGTCGAAGGGGGGGAGAGGTCGGGCACGTACATCCTGCGCGACTTTCAGCCGGTTTGCGCACTGACGGAGACCGAGGGGCTGGAGTTGTTGCCCATCGCTGTGGCTCTCGAGAAATACGAGTGGCTGAAAGAGAAGTACTACTGGAAATTGGTACCGACCGATCTGGACGAGGTCACGGCCCAGGTCGCTTCGCAGCCGGAACCACAGGGGGTCTTCATTCGAGTCAGGAAGGGGTGTCAGGTCACGTTGCCCTGCCAGGCCGCGCTGTACATGGCCAGCGCGGGCATCGCCCAGGCGGTGCACAATGTCATCATCCTCGAGGAGGACGCCGAGCTGGGGCTCATCACGGGCTGCGTCACGGGGCATGGCGTGAGCCGCGGGACCCATTGGGCGGTTACCGAATCGTACATTGGCCAGAACGCCACCTTGACCAATACGATGGTCCACAGTTGGGGGCCTGAGGTCGAGGTGCGCCCTCGCGCGGCGACGATGGTCGAAGAGGGCGGAACCTTCGTGAGCAACTACGTCTCGCTGCGACCGGCCGGGGACATCCAGTCCAACCCCAGGACGTGGCTCAACGGCAGGGGCGCTTCGGCCAAGTACCTCACTATCATCCTGGCCTCCAAGGGCTCGGTGATTGACATCGGTGGCGAGGTATACATGAATGCCGACGACACCAGCGCGGAACTCGTCCAGCGGGGGGTGTCCACAGGCGGGCGCATTACCCAGCGGGGCCTGATGGTCGGCAACGCCAGGTGCCGGGCGCACGTGGACTGCGCGGGCATGCTGCTGGATCCCGGAGGGGATGGGCTCATCCAGTCCATTCCCGGCCTGAAAGCCCTGCACCCCGAGGCGCAGTTGAGCCACGAGGCCAGCATCGGCAAGATTGCCCCGGAGCAGGTGGAGTACCTGCAGGCGCGGGGGATGGAAGAGCGCGAGGCCATCTCGTTGATCATCCGCGGCTTCCTGGAGGCAGACATTGAGGGGCTCGGCCCCGAACTCGATGCCAGGATCGCAGAAATCGCCGAACTCGCCGGTCACGGGGAGGAGAAGTAGTTTGGTGAGAAATTTGCCACGAATTTCACGAATTAACACGAAAAAATAAAAAATTGGTGAAAATTCGTGCCATTCGTGGCAAGGGGATGCAATATGAACGACACCATCGGATTCGCATTGTTGCTCTCGGCCCTGGCTGGGCTGTCCACCACGTTGGGCAGCCTGATGGGCATCTTTGTCCGCCAGCCTGGGCCGCGCTTTATGACGCTCACGCTGGGCTTCTCCGGTGGGGTGATGATCCTGGTCTCCTTCGTCGAGTTGCTGCAAGGTGGGATCGAGGCCATCGGGTTCGCCCCGGCCCACCTGGCCTTCTTCGGCGGGATGGGGGCCATGTTTCTGATTGATGCCCTCATCCCGCACGACTACATGGCCGAGCATCACCACACCGAAGAAGAGGCGCGCCAGGGCCA
>CAYNWI010000430.1:0-2340 GCA_964400825.1 uncultured Anaerolineae bacterium
ATAATCCACGGCGGGCCGACAGGGGCGACTTCCAGCACGCTCAACCTGGCGATTCAATACTGGACCAGCCGCGGCCTGGCGGTGCTCGATGTGAACTACGGCGGCAGCACCGGCTACGGTCGGGCGTATCGTCAGCGGCTGGAGGGCCAGTGGGGGGTGGTGGATGTGGACGACTGCGTGAATGGCGCGCGCTGCCTTGTCGAGCAGGGCGAGGTGGACGGGAATCGGCTGGCCATTCGCGGCGGCAGCGCGGGCGGCTACACGACACTCAGCGCGCTTACCTTCCGCGACATCTTCAAGGCTGGCGCGAGCTACTTTGGGATCAGCGATCTGGAAACAATGGCGAGGGATACCCACAAGTTCGAGTCGCGCTACCTGGATCGGCTGGTCGGCCCCTACCCTGAG
This sequence comes from uncultured Anaerolineae bacterium, assembly GCA_964400825.1. Lineage (GTDB taxonomy): Bacteria > Chloroflexota > Anaerolineae > VGOG01 > VGOG01 > CAYNWI01. The sequence continues at coordinate 406 of CAYNWI010000430.1, forward strand.
CGGCGCGACCTCTACCGCGAACGCTCGCCGATCCACTTCGCCCATCGCCTCTCTTGCCCCATGATCCTCTTCCAGGGACTGGAGGACAAAGTCGTTCCCCCCGATCAGGCGGAGACGATGTTCGAGGCCGTGCGCGCCAAGGGGCTGCCCGTGGCCTACCTCCCGTTCGAGGGGGAGCAGCACGGCTTCCGTCGCGCCGAGAACATCAAGCGCGCCCTGGACGCTGAGCTCTACTTCTACTCCAAGGTCTTCGGCTTCGAGCTCGCTGAGCCAGTGGAGCCGGTGCCCATCGAGAATCTCTAAGGCAGTGCCATGTACTCCAGACAACAAAGTAGCTTCCGCTTGTTGTTTCATGCAAAGTCGTGAAGCGTGAAACGTGAGGACTAGTTTACGTTTCACGTTTTACGTTTCACGTCTTGTTGCTAAGCAAGCTGAAACCTGGTATAATCAGGTGAAATGCGACTACTGACCAACGACCAAATCCCAATGACCAATCCGCAATCCGCGGTGGCCGCCATCGTGCTCGCTGCTGGCGAGGCGCGGCGCTTCGGCCAGCCCAAACAACTGCTACCAGTGGGCGATAAGACGATGATCCAACACGTGGTGGATGTCGTTTTGGACTCGCCCCTCGAGCAGGTAATCGTCGTCCTGGGCTGCCGAGCGGAGGAGATAACAGCGAGCATTGCCGACCGGCCCGTCCAGGTCGTGGTCAACCAGGAGTGGAAGTCGGGCCTGAGCAGCTCTGTGCAGGTGGGACTCTCGGCTGTGAAGCCGGAGGTTGGTGCGGCCCTCTTTGTCCTGGCCGACCAGCCTGGCATCACGACAGAGGTCATCGCCAAGATCGTCGAGCGCTACCGGGAGACCCGGGCGCCCATCGTCGTCCCCACCCATCAGGGCCGCCGGGGCAATCCGGTGCTTTTCGACCGCTCGCTTTTCGCGGAGTTGATGGAAGTGAAAGGCGACCAGGGTGGGCGACAAGTCATCGCTGAGCGCGGGAACGAATTGGAGGAAGTAGAGGTGGAAACAGAGGCCATTTTTGCCGACATTGATACTGCCGACGATTATCAAACCGCCAACCCTTCGACTGGGCTCAGGGCAGGCCTTCAAACCCTGAACATCCCAAACAAGTTCGGGACTCCAACCTCCAACCTCCAATCTCTAACCTCCAGTTCCATCAAAAGCCTGATCATTGATCTGGACGGCGTCCTCTACCGTGGCGACCAAGCCATCGTTGGTGCCAGAGAGTTCGTTGCCCTCTTACAGCGAGAAGGGGTTCCCTTCCTGCTGCTTACCAACAACTCCACCCGCACGCCAGGCCAGTACGTGACGAGGCTGGCCAAGATGAGCATCGCCATTGAGGAAAGCGATGTCTTGACCTCGGCCCAGGCCACTGCACTGTACATGGAGAGGATAGCCCAGCCGGGAGCCAGAGTGTATGCTATCGGTGAGGAGGGACTGCGGGCTGCCCTGCGAGAGAAATACACCATCACCGACAGGGGAGCCGGCTTTGTGGTTGTCGGCATGGATAGCGAACTCACCTATGAAAAGCTCAAAACCGCTACCTTGCTGATCCGCAGCGGGGCCAGATTCATCGCCACCAACCCAGACAAGACCCTGCCCACAGAAGAGGGCCTCGTCCCAGGCAACGGGGCCATCATAGCAGCTCTGGAGGCGGCCACTGGCGTAGCCCCCTTCGTGGTGGGAAAGCCAGAGCCGGCCATCTTCGACCTGGCCTTAGCCAAAATGGGGGTGGGCAAAGACGGGGCGGCCGTCATCGGCGACCGCCTGGAGACCGACATCCTGGGCGGGCAGAGGGCCGATCTGATCACCATCCTCGTCCTTTCGGGCGTCGCCAGCCGGCAAGAGCTGGAGAACTCCACCATCAAACCAGATTTAGTCTTCGAGAACGTGAGGCAGTTGTATGAGGTCTGGCCG
>CAYNWI010000431.1:0-2335 GCA_964400825.1 uncultured Anaerolineae bacterium
CTTGCACGATGTTGCCAATCTCGGCATGGCTCAGGTAGAGCAGGACGGCGGTCTTTTCGCCGTCTTTTTCCAGTTTGCTGGCAAACTTGGGGACAAAGTCGGTCAAGATCTCTGTAGCTTCTTCATTCTCCTTCCCAGCAGCGCCCAGTCGCTTGCGCAAGAGGTCCACGAGCCACTTGGTGCGCGTACCAATCTTGACCTTGGTCGTTTCCTCGAAAACAGGCGCGCGGCGGATGGCGCGCTTGATGCACTGGGACGAGATGCGGGCACGGCGCACGCCGCCGAACTCGCAGTCCTTGGGATTGTTGGTGTCGTCCCGGTTCAGGTTGGCCGGGCTGAAGTTTTGGATCATGTGCAGTTCGACAAACATTTCTATTCCTCCTCTGTAGTTTGGGTTTCTTTGTCGGGGCGGCCCCAGAAGGCACGCGCCCATTGCTGTTGCACGTAGCGGTCTGGGTGGTCCCAGGCCAGTACATCGGATAGCAGTTGGTGCCAGTTGACCGGCACCTCTTTGGACTTGAGGAAACTGATCGCCTGGCGCAGATAGAAGTCCAGGTCGTCGGGGTGGGCGGCCAGCAAGGCAGTGAAGCGCCGCTCAATAGCGGTGTCGTCGCCCTGGGGGGCGCGGGTGCGAGCAAAGTGGTCGCCCATGTTGCCTGTCCCGCCCTCGGCCGGGTGGTAGGCGAAGAGAGCGGCGATCAGGTAATAGGCTGCCTCGCGCCAGGGCGGGGTATCGTCCGGGAGCCAGGGGACAACGTAGCGATACATGTCGGCGACGGTGCCGGGCGGCTGGCCCAACCCGCGCCGCAGGGCAGCCAGCGCAGCGCGGTCGTCGCGCAGCCTCTCCAGGTAGGTGATGAATGGATGGGTTTTGGTCATTAGATCCTCCTATTCTGTGGTTGGTTAGTGATGGGTGTCTCTCACTCTTCCAATTCAAGAGCACGCGCCATAAGCCTCTCCAGCGTGCCCCGCGCCAGGGTGACGGCTTTGAGGCCACGGATAGGATTGCTGACACCCTCGGCAGCCTCGGTGAAAGCGTCGCGCGCCGTCCATTGCAGGGTCTTCACCCAGTCCACCAGCGCAGCATGGCGATCTTGGGGCAAATCGCGGACAAAGCTCTGGAACTTGACCTCCAGTCGCGACCAGTAGCGGCGCTCCAGGTTCAGTTGAGAGAAGACGAGTTGGGTATCATCCTTATAGGCATTCCTACTGTCAGTTGGCGAGACGACCCACTGAGCCAGCTCCCACCCAGCCCGGCGTAAGGCAGTACCCACGCCTTCGGCGATTTTCAAAGCATCGCGCAGTTTTTCGCTCAGCGTCTCGTCGGCCAGGTAGTCCAAGGGCAAAGGCATCCGCTCGTGGCGGAAAAAGTCCAGCTTGGCCTGCTTGTTGCACAATCCCAACGTTAAATAGTTGTAGATCTGAGATGGTTGCAGGTCGCCTGAGGCAACGTGCTCGGCCAGCCAGGAAAAGGCCACGGGCGGGCGGATGTTTGCCGGTTGGTGGAGTTGAAAAAGAGTACCAGCGTCGCGCCACATCGCTTTGCCCTGCCGAAGACGCAACGACATCATGCCCCACTTGTCGTCTCTCACGTAGACTTTCATGGGGTCCTCGATTGCCCGGTTGTCCCAACGCGCGCCCTGCGAAAGGTAACACTCGCGCACCCGGATCTCGCCGTTTTCCCATTCTGGCAACAGGTGGATAGTGCGGCTCTGCCAGGTGAGGTAACCCAGGTAACCGGGCAGATAAAAGGTCTTGGGATCGGGCGGAAAGGGATTCTCGTCATATTCCCAGATAGGTTTGTCATCCTCCAACGCCGGGATTGGCTTGTCGTCGTGGTACTCGATGAAGTTAAAGATGAGGGTCTCAAAGAGGGTTTGGCCCTGGGGCATCACAATCATCGCGTTGATCAACGGGCCGGCGGGGTAAGGATTAGACGGTGGGCCAGTGCCAATGCCGCTGGCTTGCATGGTGACTATCCAGCGAGCAACCTGGGCCGCCGGGACGGTCAGCGAGCCGTCCGCCAGTTGGTGCTCGAACAGGGTGGAGTTGTAGCCGAGGGGCAGGAACAGGCGGTTGAGAGGTTCGGGCGTGCCTGGCGGCTCCGGCGATTGGTAAAAGGGATAGTCGTCGTCAAAGAGGTCGAAACGGGGTCGCCATTGGTCAAAGTAGTCTTGCAGGGCTGTTTCATCCCAGCGCCCACCCTGCCAGAGTCGAGACCAGGCCCGTTTGTTTTTGGGACCAAAGAGGCGATGCAACACGGCCAGCAAGAGGCGATGCAGCGCGGCAGTGCCCAGCGGCGTTTCGCCATGCAGCTCTCGCAAGATGTGCGCCT
>CAYNWI010000432.1:0-2315 GCA_964400825.1 uncultured Anaerolineae bacterium
TCGGCGACGATCTTCAGGGCCTCGTCGCTGTGGATGCGCACGCCAGGGTCCCACAACAACTCGTGGGCTTCTGCCAGGATGCGCTCGATGGTTTCTTTGTCAAGCAGCTCTAGCTTGGGTCTGGACATTCTTCTCTCCTGGGTGTAAGTTTGTATTTCTGGAGCGAGTCCCGAAGAGCGGCGTAATGATAGCACGTAGTTGGAATTGTGTCAACAGGCCATTAAAAAAAGCCGCATTTCACTTTTGGGGCAAGTGTCATTGCGAGCGGAGCGAAGCAATCTCCCCTCTCGCATCTGGAGATTGCTTCGTCGCAAAAAGACGCTCCTCGCAATGACACACCGTCTGTTTCCTCGAACCTGCCCCAGAGCTGAAATATACCCTAAAAAAACAGGTGCAACGCACCTCGAAGTGCATTGCACCTTAGAGCTCATTGTGCTATAATCTAATAGCTCAGCCGCCGTTCGGTGCCGGCCAGCAGGCGGACGATGTTAGGCCGGAGGGCCAGGACAACTACGGCGCCTGCCAGTAAGCCATAGAGGGCGTGGGGTAGGGGACGGTGAGCGAGGAGGGCCAGGGCAAGGAAGATGGCGGGGGCCAGGACGGCCACCGCCAAAGAGGCCGCCGAGGCATAGCGAGAGATGACTATGACCAGTAGCCCGGCTGCGCTCAGAGCCAGAGCCACGGGTAAGGATAGCGCTGAGATCACACCCAGATTGGTGGCGGTGCCAGCACCACCTCGCCAGCCCAGGAAAACAGACCAGTTGTGGCCTGCAACCGCAGCTACCCCTGCCAGCACCTCGCCGACTGAGCTGCCCAGGACAGCTCTGGCGATCAGAACTGCGCTCAGGCCCTTTAGAAAATCACCCGCCGCAGTGAGGATAGCTGGCCCAAGGCCGGCCGCGCGCCAGACGTTGGTGCCCCCTGTCCGACCGCTGCCATGTTGGCGCACATCGGTGCCTTTCATGAGCTTTACCATCAGATAGCCCACGGGAATGGAACCTATCACATAGCCCAGGGCTATCACGATCACGTAACGAAGAATCTCCACGGGAATTTCCTCCTACTCATGTTGGTCTATTCTTTACAACACCGAAGCTGTAGTGAAGTTGCGCGTAAGTACTCAAACATATCAAGGAGGTTGGAATGGCGAACAAGAGTGAGACCAGCATAGTTTACTATGCCAGTGCACGAGCGACCAGGTGGGACTACAAGTACAGCCTGATCGCCAAGCTAGAGGAGCTGATCGAGCGGCTGGACTTCTGTCAGCACATCGCACCCGATGACTATGTGGCGGTGAAAACCCACTTTGGTTCCGAAGGAGCCCATCGTATCGTGCGGCCCGTTTTCCTGCGTAAGATCGTCGAAGGGGTCAAGGCGGTTGGCGGCAAGCCCTTCGTGACCGATAGCACCCGCATCATGGGCTGGGACTACCTGGAGGTCGCCAATCAAGGGGGCATTAATCCCCTGTCGGTGGGCGCGCCGGTGATCCTGGCCGATGGCATCTTCGGCTATGACAACGTGCTGGTCAAAGCAGGCCCCATTCTGGGCGAGATCAACGTCTGTTCGGCCATCCACGATGCGCCAGCCATGGTGGTGGTCACCCACTGCAAGGGCCACATCCAGGCCGGCTACGGCGGGGCGATCAAGAATATCTCCATGGGTGGGGTCAGTGGCCGCCACCGCAGCGGCGATTGGAAGCAGGCACGGGGTCACCTGCACGTGCCGAGTGAGATGGACATGGTCCGCGATCTGGAGCTGTGTACCCTATGCTTGCAGTGTTATCACGTGTGTCCCACTGGTGCTATCCTGTTCGACGGTGCAGACCTCTCCTTCGACGAGGAAACGTGTTGGCGCTGCGGGCGCTGCGCTCGTATCTGTCCTGAGGGAGCTATCACCAAGGGACGCGAGTTGACCGAGTTCCAGCGGGGCCTGGCCGAGGCGGCCAAGGCGGTGCTAAGTACCTTCGCGCCGGGCAAGGTGCTCTACTTCAACTTCCTGCTGGAGGTGCAGCCCGAATGTGACTGCATGCCCGTCGCTGACACCCCGCTGGTGCAGGATCAGGGCATCCTGGCTTCCACCGACATCGTGGCCATCGAACAGGCCAGCTATGATCTGATCAATCGGGCTGTCCCCTTGCCAGGTTCGCTGGCGGCGGACAAAGGCTTACGCCAGGGTGACCGCATCCTGGCCGATGCCCTGGGCATTGACGCTCAGGAGCAAATTGACGCGGCGGCGGAGTTGGGGTTGGGGAGGAAGGATTACGAGTTGGTGGAGGTGGAGGGGAAGGATTAGATATTGGGTATTGGGTATTGGAG
>CAYNWI010000433.1:0-2307 GCA_964400825.1 uncultured Anaerolineae bacterium
CCATGGCTTGCAGCACCAACACCGCGTCGGACGGGTAGGAGCCGGCGTTTTCCTGATCGGCGTTCTGGACGTTGAGCGCCCAGTAGCGGGCCACCGAGCCGTAGCCCGGGGTGTGATCTATCAGCTTGAACTCGCTGTCGCCCACGTCGTTGTCTATCGTTTTTGGCACGCCGGTAGCGACGAGCTTCAGCCCCCGCTCCTGGGCCAGCAGCGCGATCTGGTGGGCCGTGTCCATCGAGTCGTTGCCGCCGATGTAGAAAAAGTAGCCAACGTTATGAGCACGGAAGACCTCGATCACCCGCTCGAAGTCTTCCTGTTGATGAGCTTTGAGCTTGTAGCGGCAGGTGCCGATGGCGCCGGCGGCGGGGGTAGTGCGCAGCAAGCAGATCTCTTCAGTCGGCTGGGCGGAGAGGTCGAGCAACTCTTCCTTCAGCACCCCTTCGATGCCGTGCCAGCCGGCATAAACCGTGCCGAAGGCGTCGGGCATGGCGCGGCAGGTCTCCACCACGCCCCGCAGCGAGTTGTTGATCACCGGCGTCGGCCCGCCCGATTGGGCGACGACGACGTTTCGTGGTTGGGTCATGCTTGCGTCCTCCTGAGCAATTTCACCAGATTATACCAGAAAGTGGATTGACTGGCAATTCCAAGTGCTCCAGGCTTGACAATCCACACCTTGTGTGGTATCTTGTAGCACATTACAGGAAAGGTGAAAATTCTAAATGGAAACCAAATTGCAAAAGCTAAAAACTCGTCTCATTGAGATCAACGATCTGGAGTCTGCCGCTGCGCTATTGAGCTGGGACCAGTCAACCTACATGTCGCCTGGCGGTGCAGCGGCCCGCGCCCGCCAACTGGCCACGCTGGGGCAACTGTCCCACGAGAAGTTCACCGACCCAGCCATCGGCAAGCTGCTGGAAGACCTGCGGCCCTACGAGGAGAGCCTGCCCTACGATTCGGACGAGGCCAGTCTCATCCGCGTCACGCGACGCAATTACGAGAGATCGGTGAAAGTGCCTCCCTCGTTTGTGGCCCAACTCTCTAGCCACACTTCTCAGACTTATGAGGTTTGGGCCCAGGCCCGACCGGCGAACGATTTTGCCAAAGTGCAGCCTTATCTGGAAAAGACGCTCGACCTGAGCCGACAACTGGCCGATTTCTTCCCCGGCTACGAGCACGTCGCCGACCCCCTGATTGATTTCCACGACTACGGTATGAAGGCCTCCACCCTGCGTACCCTCTTTGCCGAGTTGCGCCAGCAGCTCGTCCCTCTCGTGCAGGCCATCACCGCCCATCCCGCCGCCGACGATTCCTGTCTACACCAGACCTTCCCCGAGGCGCAGCAGTGGGCCTTTGGCCTCGAGATCGTCAAGCGCTTCGGGTACGACTTCGAGCGCGGTCGGCAGGACAAGACTCCCCACCCGTTCACCACCAAGTTCTCGATCGGCGACGTGCGCATCACCACTCGCGTCAAGGAAAACGACCTGGGCGAAGCGTTGTTCGGCACGCTGCACGAGGCCGGCCACGCGCTGTACGAGCAGGGCGTTAGGAAAGACTTTGAAGGTACGCCGCTGGCTCAAGGGACATCATCGGGCGTCCACGAGAGCCAATCCCGCCTGTGGGAGAACCTGGTCGGGCGCAGCCGGGGCTTTTGGAAGTTCTTCTACCCCAAACTCCAGGCAGTCTTTCCCGACCAACTGGGGTCAGTGTCGCTGGATACCTTCTACCGCGCCATCAACAAAGTCCAGCCCTCGCTGATCCGCACCGAGGCCGACGAGGTGACCTACAACCTGCACGTCATGCTGCGCTTCGATTTCGAGCTGGCCCTGCTGGAAGGTCGCCTGGCGGTGCGCGATCTACCCGAGGCCTGGCGCGAGCGCTTCAAGGCCGACCTGGGCATCGTCCCACCCGACGACCGCGACGGCGTGCTGCAGGACGTGCACTGGTACGACGGCATCGTCGGCGGCGCGTTCCAGGGCTACACCCTGGGCAACGTCCTGAACGCGCAATTCTTCGAGACCGCTCTGGCGGCTCATCCTGAGATTCCAGCAGAAATCGAGGAGGGCGAATTCGGCACGCTGCACAGTTGGCTCAAAGAGAACATCTACCAGCACGGAAGCAAGTACACCGCCACCGAACTCATCGAGCGCGTCACCGGCGGGCCGATGAGCATTGAGCCGTACATTCGCTATCTGCGGACGAAATACGCCGAGTTGTACAAGCTATAGTTTCGTAGTAACGACTTTAGTCGTTCGCAAATGCGAAGAAGCGACTAAAGTCGCCACTACGAGTGTATAGACAGCCGGGACG
>CAYNWI010000434.1:0-2282 GCA_964400825.1 uncultured Anaerolineae bacterium
GCAACCCGCTGTATTACGAAGGCACAGTCGAAGACATCACCGAGCGCAAGCGGGCAGAGGAAGCGCTGCGAAAAGCTCACGACGAGCTGGAGATGCGAGTTCAGGAACGGACCGCCGAACTCGCCCAGGCCAACGAGTCGCTACAGGCCGAGATCGCCGAGCGCAAGCGGGCGGAGCAGGCGCTGCGCCGGGAGCGTGACCTGGCCGAGGCCCTGGCAGAGGCCGCTGCCGTCGTCAGCAGCACGCTGAATCCCGACCAGGTGCTAGGCCGCATCCTGGAGCAAGCCAGCCGCGTCGTCCCCAACGACGCAGCCAACGTCATGCTCATCGAGGAGGATGACCAGGCACGCATGGCCCGCTGGCGCGGCTACGAGCGCTTCGGCGTGAAGGATTTCATCACCACGCTCGCGTTTCACGTTTCTGAAATGCCCGTCCTCCAGCAAATGCTGGAGAGTGAGGAGCCGATAGTCATCCCCGATACCGCTGCCCACCCTGGCTGGGTTCACGTGCCAGAGATGGAGTGGCTGCGGTCGTACGTTGCTGCGCCCATCACCGTGCGCGGTCAGGTGATCGGTTTTCTCAACGCGGACAGCGCCACCCCTGGCTTTTTCACCCAGGCCCACGCCGACACCCTGCACGCCTTCGCCGATCACACCGCTGCCGCCATCGAGAACGCGAAGCTGTTTGAGGCCGCCAGGCAGGAGCTGGCCGAACGCAAGCGGGTAGAGAAGAAGCTGCGGGAGAGTGAGGCGACGATGCGCGCGCTCCTGAACGCCCCCATCGAAGCAGCAACATTAGTGGATACCAGCGGGATCATCCTGGCCGCTAATACAACAACCGCTAAGAGATTTGAAAGGAGTGTGGATGAACTCGTCGGCTTGTGCATTTATGATCTCTGGCCACCTGCGGTAGCTAAATTCAGAAAAGCGCAAGTTGATAAGGTCTTCCTCCTGGGCGCACCTATGCGTTTCGAAGACGAGCATGAGGGAAGATATTTCGACCATAGCCTCTACCCCGTCTCTGATGCCCAGGGAAAGGTAGCAGGAATCGCTGTCTACATCCGCGACATCACCCATCGCAAGCAAGCCGAGGCCAGGATCCGCGCCTATCAGGAGCGGCTGCGGTCGCTGGCTTCCCAATTGTCACTGACCGAGGAGCGAGAACGGCGGCGCATCGCCGATGCCCTGCACGACCGCGTCGGCCAGACCCTGGCCCTCTGCAAGATCAAGCTAGGCCCGCTGCGGAGATCGGCCTCCTCCACCGACCTGGCCGAACCCCTGGACGAAATCAACCAGTATATCGAGGAGATCATCCGGGACACCAGGTCGTTGACCTTCGAGCTCAGCTCTCCCATCCTCTACCAGTTGGGGCTTGAAGCAGCAGTGGAGTGGCTCACCGAGCAAACCCAAGCGCGGCACGGCATCTCGGCCTACTTTGAGAATGACGGGCAGCCCAAGCCGCTGGACGACGATATTCGGGTACTTCTCTTCCAGGCCGCGCGGGAGTTGCTGATGAACGTGGTCAAGCACGCCCAGGCACAGAGCGTCGAAGTATCCATGCAGAGAGTTGGCGGCCACGTGCAAATCAGCGTTGAAGACGACGGAGTCGGGTTCAACGTCCTCCCCATCGGCCACCACTGGAGCGAAATCAAGGGCTTCGGCCTGTTCAGCATTCGCGAGCGACTGGACCACCTCGGCGGCCAACTTAAGATCAACTCCCAACCCGGTCAAGGGACTCAGGTGACCCTCGTAGCGCCGCTGAGGCGCGAGGAGACACCGTAGCCGTTCACACCTGCCCTCTCCCCCCTAACCCCCCTCTCCCAACCCTGGGAGAGGGGGGAAACGGACTCCCTGCCCCACTTCCCCCCCAGAGTTGGGGGGGGGGAGCGAGGGGGAGCGCGGAGGGGCTGGGGGACAACCGGGTGAACGCTGGCGATACAACAAGCAAGAAGGAAACACCATAGCCGTTCACACCCGCCCTCTCCCCCCTAACCCCCCTCTCCCAACCCTGGGCGAGGGGGGAAAACTGAGCTCCCCCCCACTTCCCCCCCAGAGTTGGCGGGGACCGGCGACGGGCTGTTCAGCGTTGCCGTGCCGTTTGCACTTCCCCCCCAGAGTTGGGGGGGACCGAGGGGGGGCGGGGCTGGGGGCAGCCGGGTGAACGCTGGCGATACAACAAGCAAGTAAGGAAACACCATAGCCGTTCACACCCGCCCTCTCCCCCCTACCCCTTTCAAGGGTAGGTTTTTGGATCGGGCTTGCCAAATCAGGCATAAGGTGGTA
>CAYNWI010000435.1:0-2273 GCA_964400825.1 uncultured Anaerolineae bacterium
GCGACGTCAAGGCGATCGTGGCGGAGGCGCTATCCCAGGCCTTCCTGCCAGATGGTTGGGAAACAGCCATCAGCCTGGATGATGACCTGCCGCCTTTAATGGCCGACGTCTTCCAATTGCAGCGGGCCTTCACCAACATAATTCTGAGGATTGTCGAAGGGGTGCCGGCAGGCGGTAAGCTCCAGATCACCGCCAGGGAGCAAGACGGCCTGGTGGAAGTGGGGTTCGGAGCTGCTGGCCTCGTCATTCCTGAGGAGAACCTGGTAGGAGCTGCGGCCCCCCTGGCATCGGCAGGGGGCAGCAGTCTGGGAATGGCTGTGAGCAAAAGGCTGGTGGAGGGCCATAGAGGTACCATCGGGGTAGAACGCCTGGCCAGGGAAGGGACGGTATTCGTGGTGAGATTGCCGCTGTGAGAACCTACAAGGGGAGATGAAGCATGAACGAGAAGGCCAGCATTTTGATAGTTGACGACGATGCCAGCATGTGTGAGACGCTATCGGACATTCTGGAGGATAAGGGATACGGCGTGGTCGTTGCCAGGGAGGGCTCCAGGGCCGTGGCAGAGGCGGGGAGGCGGCACTTCGACCTGGCGCTCATAGACATCATGATGCCCGGCATGAACGGGATCGAGACCCTGCGGGGGATCAAGGGAGCCGACCCTGAGACCACGACCATGATCATGACCGGGCACAGTGCCCTGGAGGGGCTGGTCTCTGATGCGCTGAAGGCCGGGGTAGAAGGCGTCCTGTACAAACCCTTTGAGATAGCTACCATCGTGGAGATGATCGAGAGCAAGGCCGAGGCGCGCACCGGACCTCCCCTCATTGATCTTAAGAAATACCAAGTCCAACCTGAAGCCTTGCGCCTGATTCCTGAGGAGACGGCCAGGAAGTACGACGTTGTACCCCTCCGCATCGAAGGCAATTCCCTGGTCGTAGCCATGAGCCAGCCTGAGAACCTGTACGCCATTGATGAAATTCAAGCCCGTACCAGAATGCAGGTAAGGCCCTTGCGTGCTGCCTTGATGGACGTGCGGGGGACCATCAACCTCCACTATCGGGCTCTTAGTGAGGTGGAGAGTGAAATCGAACAGCTCGCCTCCGCCGACCTCGCCCGGGTCCCTGCCGCACGCATTGTGGATCTCCTCATCACCGGGGCAGTGAAAGACGGGGCTTCGGACATCCACATCGAGCCGCAGCAGGATGGCTTGCGTATCCGCTACCGCATTGATGGCCGCTTGCACAATAAGCTATCCCTGCCGATGAACGTCCATACCCCGTTGTTTGCCCGGCTGAAGGTTCTGGCCAAGATGGACACTACTGAAAAGAGACGGCCCCAGGATGGCCAGTTCACCATCTCGATAGATAGCCGGGATGTAAACGTCCGCGCCGCCACGGTCAACACAACGCGGGGAGAGGTGGCCGTGCTGCACATCGTGGAGCAGACCCTATCAGTCATGGCGCTCTCCGAGCTAGGCTTCCTCCCCAATTCCCTCAAGCTCTATCAAGACCTGATTCAGTCTCGCTCCGGCATGGTCCTGGTAAGTGGGCCAGCGGGGTCAGGCAAGATGACGACCCTCTATGCTTCCATCAACCAACTGAACACCGAAGAGCGCAATATCGTGACCATCGAAAACCCTATCGAGTACCATTTCGACGACATAAAGCAAATCCAGGTCAACCCCCAGATTGACCTCACCTTCGCCAGCGGTTTGCGTGCCATCATGCGCCTGGATCCAGACGTCATCCTGGTGGGTGAGATCCTTGATACGGAGACGGCGAGGGCGGCTATCCAGGCAGCCCTGGCGGGACCATTGGTGCTGTCGTCAGTCCACAGCAAGGGCTCCGTAGGTGCTCTCTTTCATCTCGTTGACCTGGGTGTCGAGCCCTTCCTGGCCAGCTCAGCGGTGGTCGGCATTGTCAATCAGCGCCTGGTGCGGCGGGTTTGCCCCCACTGTTCCTCTCTCCGCGAGGTGCCCGAAGAGGAGCGATCGGCTTACGAGGAGGAGATGGGTGAGCCGCGAACCCGATTCTACTACGGGGCGGGCTGCAACTTCTGTGCCGACACTGGCTACCTGGGTCGAACCGGCGTTTTCGAGGTGCTAGTGATGAGCGATGAGATCAAGCGCCTGCTGATACAGGGTGCCGGCGCCGAGGAGATCAAGGCTCAGGCCGTCAAGGAGGGGATGGTGCCCCTGCGGCATGCCGGAATGCAGAAAGTGCAAGAGGGCCTCACCACGCCCCGTGAAGTGCTGCGCAACGTCTTTTACTGAT
>CAYNWI010000436.1:0-2257 GCA_964400825.1 uncultured Anaerolineae bacterium
CAGGGAATGTTTAGAGCCCCCCTACAGGGCTAATCATCTCCGAAAAGTCGTTGCCGCTTTTCGGGCTCCGTCAGCGGGTGCAGGGGTTCGTCCTGAGCGATGCTGAACTGCACAACCAGGCCGTTCAGCCAGGACAATGCCACCCGCTTGGCGTTCAGTCTGTCCAGCAGCGGGCGGAGAGCCTCCTGATCAGGAAACGGGTCGAAGACCACGTGTAGCTCATTACCAACTAAATAGAGAGTTGCTGGACGGCGGATGAACTTGCGTAGCAGCGTGCCCGCCCACATCCTGGTGTACTCTCCTTCCAGTTCCTGAGCGAAGAGGCTCATCAGGTTGAACACCAGGCAGCGCAGCCAGGCCGAGAGGAAGAAGGCCGTCGTGTCGTACTCAACCTGGCGCTGAAGCTGCCCCTGCTCATCCCGCTGGCTGGTCAGGGTGTATCCGGGCGGCAGGATGTCCAGGCACAGGTCGTGCTTGCCAACGCGGTGCGCAAACTCCTGCCCCCAGTGGTCGCCGAATTCATTGGCCAAGGCGCGAGCGTCAATCTGACGGTCGTCTGTCAGGTACACCACCGGCCACCGCTCCGCTGGCTTCTGACCCTGGGGGTCGTGGACGACCACCGCTCGCAGTGTGACCGTCCCCACCACCTGCCCGTTCTCCCACACGTTGACCGTCATCTCCGTGTCAGCCAGACGATAGACGGGCCGCTCCTCAGGCGGGAGGTCGGCGTGCTTGGCAAAGACAAAGGGCTCTGGATCGAAGTCCTCCTCTGTCAACCGCTCCCATTGGGCGACGTTATCCGGGTAGCGCACCGCCGGGCAGTAGAAATGGACGTCCTCCATCGCCGCCAAGTCTCGGAAGATCTGCCCCTTGTAGCCTCCCTTGTCAAAGAAGAGGCGCCAGGGACCTTTGCCCTCACCCCGATGGCGACGCAGTTCGGCCACGATGTCCGGCAGGGCCAGGCTCAACTTCTTGCTACCCTGGTAGACGCGCAACGCCAGCCAGCGTTTGGCGTCCAGGTCAAAGGCCAGCACCAGTTCCTCGGCCTTGAGCACCCGACCGGTATTGCCGATCTTGCCCTTGGTCACGGCAACGATCCTGGTGTAACGGGGCAGGTTGTGCCCATCTACGCTGACGCGACGGGGGCCGTCTTCCAACGTCTCGACTTCGTGTCTGGTGCTGGCTGCGTAGAAGCGTTGGGCATCCTCGGCGGGAAAGTGATGCAACAAATGCTGGAAGGTACCGTGTGAAAGCGGCCGTGGCCGCCCGGTGATCAAAGCGAAGCCAACGTCCCGCACATCGTCCAGGTGGAAGGCCCGCCGCACATCGTAGATGACAGCGAAGATGGCGGTCAGAAACCACTGCACCGCCGTCACCGCATAGCGTGGGACCATCGGCAGCAGGTGGGCCAGCTTCAGCCAGCCGGCTTCAACCAAGAGGATGGCCAGGATGAAAGCGCCACCGGCCCGCGTCCGACCCAGGCGTATCGTTTCCTGCTGCGGCGCTGGAGGGGTCTGATCCTCCTGCAACCGCTGACGCACGGGCAGTCGTTTGATGCCCCAACCCAGACGAATGGTTTCCACCATCGAAGCAGTCACCTGGCCGGCCACGGGGGCTTGCTTCTCCGCCAGGTGACGGTTGACCGCTTCGGCCAAGGCCGCATCGTCGGGGAGCGTGCGTTGCGCGATGACTGCCTCCAAGGTGGCTTGCACCACGGCCCCTTCCACAGCCGGTTGAGTGGTGACGGCCGGGCGACCGGGGATAGGATGGTCAAACACCCCCCCCAACCCGTCATCGTGAAGCCGTTGCTTGTAGAGGCGCAACGTGCGCTCGGAGTAGCCAGCGGCGCGGGCGACCTCCTCCTGGGAGGCCACGTCAGCCAGTTCCAGCAACTCCATCACCAGGCGAATGGCGGCTTCTTGGTCTTCGTCATCCGGGAGCATGGCCAGGAAACGGTTGAGTGCTTCGACCAGAGCCTGGTGTTCAGTTGATAATGTTCCATCTGGAAAGTGAAATTGTACGTCCATTTATGCCTCTCACCGTCAAGATGGGAGACATTGTACCACAAAAAGCGGCAAAGACTTATTCGACGTGATTTGTGTCGCTAAACATTCCCTGTAATAGTCAATGAGGCAACGAGGCTACGGGGCAACGAGTGTGGTTGAAAGGAGGTGGCAGCCAAGCGAATAACGCCGTTCTCAACCTTTTGAGGGTTATGGTTAAACTCTCAACAACTTCAATGACAGAAGGAGGAAAA
>CAYNWI010000437.1:0-1912 GCA_964400825.1 uncultured Anaerolineae bacterium
TTGGCGAACTGTTCTGGCTGTAGCTAATGCGCTGTTGGACAGCCCCGAGGTGCTAAAGGGCGTCGCGATTGTGGAAGTCATCGAGAGAGCGGAAGGCTTCAAAAAATAAAACGGGAGGTCAAAAATGGACGAAAAGCGAAAGAGGGCGTGGGGGCTATCGGAGTGGCTCGAGGAGAGGCACATGCAGTTTCGGCTAGAGTTCATCACCGAGTATGAGGCCCAGTTGCATGAGCTAAACAAGCTGATTCCCGAGCTCAGACAAGCGGCGTGGGAGGCTCAGGAACGCGAGCACCAGGCGCTGGTGGAGGAACAGACGCAGATCCTGGAGACAGGGCGGGCCACGCGGCAGCTCATTGCTCAGAAAGAAAGTGAGTTGCAATCAGCCCGTGGCGTGGGTGACCCCTCGGCCTCGGAACTGGCGGCGGAGATAGAGGAGCTGGACGCCAGGCTGCGGAAGCTGGCTCCGCGGCAGAAAGAGCTAACGAAGGTGCTTTCGGGCTACAAAAGAGTTGAGCATTTTCGAGGCACTTTGGGGGAACTCAGGATCAGAGCGCTAAAGCCAGATTTCTACCTTGACCGAAACTGGCTGGCGGCGATGCTGAGAGGCGTCTGGTTCGGGTTGGCAGATGGTGATCAGGTCAGTGTGCGCTTTCCCCTCGACACGGGGTTGCCGACTGCGCCAACTGACTATTCGCCGAATGAACCAAAACGACGTTGACGTCACCGGCTGGGAGCGGTTCCCAGCCGGCGATCATCGTCCCGGCGGGGCCGGGGTCGGGCCGCCCCCAGGCCCCGGCCCGCAGGTGGTCATGGGATGACGCCATTTCGAGCGCGGGCGACACTTGCAGTGGAGAGCTATGGCGGAAACGAAATCTGAGGCGAAGCGGCGAAAAAGGCTGGCCGAGCTAAAGCGGCGAGAATTCGAGAAACTCTACAGAGATATCCGGCGCCAGCTCCCCCCCGACCTGCGGAGAGGGCTGGACGCGAGGAAAGATCAGATCGGGACGGTGGCGGAATTGGGCCAGGCGGTGAGGGCCATCATCAGCCAACTTGTATAGTTTGGAAGGCATTTTTGGAAAAAACGACACTTTCCGCACGCGCCAAGGGTGACACAAGGGTGACACAAGGGTGACAAAAAACAACTGGCCACAGGAAAAGGCAGAAAACGGCAGGGGTTGGAGGGTGCAAAGGGGCGAAAAAAGGCGAAATGTTTCGGGGTCACAAAAGGTCAAAAAAGGTCAAGTGGGTTGCAAATGGGTTACAAATAAGTGACCCCATGGAGAGCGAGGAACTGGACAAGCTACTGGAGGAGTTGAAAACCGCGCAAGCCCAATCGGACGAATTCCTGGCCGGCCTGGTGGATTCCGAGGAACTGGACAAGCTGCTGGAGGACTTGCTACAGGACGTATGCCCTTGTTGCGGCCGGCCGATGTAGGCGACGGATGTGCGTCAAAACTACGGCAAAACTACATCGGCGATGGCGGCCATGGAGACATCGCCACGGCTGCCTAGGGGGGAAGGTCTACACAAGGTCTACACAAGGTCTACATGGGGGATACGCGCATCGTCGGCATGATTGAAAACGGTACAGTGTACCGGAGCGTTTCCTGGCCACGGCTGCCTGGGGGGGGAAGGACTACACAAGGACTACATGCGGGTTACACAGTGGTGACACAGGTGTTACAAAACTGGCCACCCCCTCCCACGTGGGGCGAACTTGCCATTGTTGCACTCTACGTCTTTGCATTACTGGCCACCCCCTCCCACGTGGGGCGAACGCTACAAGTTAGAATCCAGTGACATACCAGTTATGGCCACCCCCTCCCGCGTGGGGCGAACGTGTAGCTTGACTTTTTGTGACCTTTTATGACCCTGGCCACCCCCTCCCGCGTGGGGCGAACCCTGAGCGAAA
>CAYNWI010000437.1:1922-2252 GCA_964400825.1 uncultured Anaerolineae bacterium
GGCACTTTTTCCCGGGACGCTCCCTCCAATTGGAGCTTGCCGGTTCGCATCCACTAGTATTGTATCAAAAAAGATACGGTTTGTCAAGACCCAATTTGCGAACAAGTGGCCCACACGGGATTCGAACCCGTACTGTACCGGATGCGAACCGGCTATCTCTGCCAATTGGATTAGTGGGCCACTTGCTATCAGTATAGCACACAATGGCGATGAGGGGCAAATCGCCGATTTGACAATTATCCTGAGACCTGGTATAATCTGCATAGGAGTATAAGTACATGGGCAAGAAAAAGAAACTGAGCCTGACGGTTGACGATGAGTTGATCAAGA
>CAYNWI010000438.1:0-2249 GCA_964400825.1 uncultured Anaerolineae bacterium
TCGGAGCTTGATAAGCGCGAGGGCGTTTGGCTTCGTTAACCCAAAGATCGCTATCCACTACATATCGTGGTTCAGCGCAAACTAATACCCCTGACTGTCTTGTTGTCACATCAGAATAGAGTATAATAAAGGCAACCAAGGCAGTAGGAGGAGTGAAATGAGTAAACAGCCGCGCCATCGTCCACGACGGAGTTTCCCGAACGCCAAGCGGGTGATCGTGGAATGTGAACTGGAGAAATGCGTGCACTGCGGGCTTCCGTTGGAATCCAGCAAAACTTGGCATATGAGAAAGTACGTTCAGACGATGGATGAACCGTTGTTCGTGGCAGGAAAGAGCAAGAAATGCGCCAACCCAGACTGCAGTCATTTTGGTAACCACTACCGTGCCAGTGGAGTGCTGCGGATCAGTTTGCCACGCGGTACCTATGGGCTGGATGTGTTGGCGTTCATCGGCTGGCAACACGAGCACGAGCATAAACAGTTTGTCGAGATCCAACGAAAGTTGAATCATCGCGGGGTGATTGTGAACGAGCGGAACGTAGGCAAGTTGTATCGTCAGTTCCTGGCGCTGTTGGGTGGGATGAATGAGAGGATCGAGAAACGATTGAAGAAAGCCGCCGAAGAACACAGGGGTCTGATCTGGGGTCTTGACGCCTTGCAGCCTGAAAGCCAGGGGACGTTGCTGTATGTGCTGTACGAGGTGTTGAGCGGGACGCCGGTAGCTGCGATTCAATCGGATCATCCCACAACGGATGAACTGGTGGAATGGCTGCAGCCATACCGTGAGTTGCCCTTCGCCGCGTTGGCTACCCTGTCGGATGGTGAAGATACGATCATTGCGGCACTGAAAACCTGTTGGCCGAAGGCGCCCCATCAACGGTGTCAGGAGCATGTTCTGGCCAATCTGGCCGAGCCGGCGCTTGAGGAAGACACCCAGTTGCGCAAATGGATGCGGGAGGACTTGGGTGGCTTGTCGGCAGTGCCTGTTCAGTGTGAGGCTTCGGTGACGCTGCTCAACGATGGGCAGACAGTGTCTGCTCCCCCTTTTTGCCCACCTCTTCTGGTCAGCGAGACAGGGGGTTGATGGAGATAGAAGCATGGATTCGGATGGCCATCCGTGACGCGGTGAATCGCCCCAGCCGCAAGCCTTTCTACTGGGGTGGGTTGAAAGGCTATGAGCAACTCCAGGCCGTGGCGCAGGCTCTGCGGAGTTTGCCGCCCGAAGAGCCTGGAACGGGCTACTTGCAGCGGTTGGCGATGCAGGTAGAACGGGCGTTGAACAAGAACCGCACCTTGGCCCAAGATGTGCGCGAAGCCCACACTTGGTTGAGGCGTATTGCTGAGTGCCTGAGATATCCGCCTTCCTCATTTTCAGCATCTGATACTCCGTTGACCAGTGAGCAGGTAAAACGCGAGATGGGAGAACTGCTTCAAGAGTTCCGACCCGACCTCAAGCGCTGTCCGGCGCAGGCCGCACTCTACCATGCTTGGCACCGTGTGTGGGAAGAGTGTGGTCCAGATTTGTTGCACTGTTATGACATCCCGGGCTTGCCACCAGACAACTTAGAGATGGAGTCTCTGTTTGGGCGGCTTCGCTGTCACCAGCGCCGCGTCAGCGGGCGCAAATCCACCCGTGAACTGCGGGACTTTGGACAATACCAGGTCCTATTCTTGGCCGAAAGCGAGGAGGACTTGCTGCACCAACTCCGTCAGGTACCACTGGCCGAGTATCAAGCCCGCCGTCTTCGCTTGGCTGAAGCCGAAGCCCCGCGTCAGTTCTTTCACCGTCTGCATCGCGACCCGCTGGGTATAATGCACTCCTTGGTTAACCAGCATGCTGCCCGTCGGGCTGCACTCGCGCCCAGCACTGGCTTGTCACCGCCACAAAGTGATAACTAGACAGTCAGGGGGCCGATGACGGCCAGGAAGCGGTCTTCCCGCAGGGCCTCCACCAGCCATTGGGTCAGCGCCTCCCGCCCGAAGAAGAAGCGAGCGTCTTCTTCGCGGAAGGGGGCCAGGCCGCGGAAGGGGCAGACCTCCTCAGGCAGTGCTACCTCTCCCGGCGGGCCTGGAGCTACCCCTTTGATGCCGCAGACCAGGCGGTGGAAGGCATCGGCATCATCCAGCTCGGCGCGGAAGTCCACCCAGACGCCCTCGCGCGCCGACTCCGCCCGGCCCGTCCAGACGGGCGTCTGGTCGACGCCCTGCATGCGGCGGTCGGGCTCCAGGCCGGCGGCGGCCATGAAGAT
>CAYNWI010000439.1:0-2245 GCA_964400825.1 uncultured Anaerolineae bacterium
GTTTGCATATACTTTGCTAATGACAACAGTTATGTTGTTGACTTTCGGAATCCTGCTTTGGAGTGTAAGACAAATTCCAGACCCCAAAACTCAGCAGACCATTCTTCAAGTGGGCGGAGCAGTAATAGTTGTGATTGCAGTATTTGTAACAGTCTTCAGCCAGAACACCAAGCTAGAGAGTGTAATCGAGTCGGTTTCAAAGATTTGGCGCGGATGAGACCTTTCCCGCACCCGCGCGGCGGTTGAACCGTGGGCCGTTATCCGCCTTGGCTAAAACTGTTGAGCCATCCTGTAAATAGGATGGCTCTTTTGCGTTTTTCGCCAAACTCCCTCCTCTACCCGCCCTCACGCAGGAGTTTGATGACCTTAGGCAGCATGTGCAAGAGATCGCCAGCCACCATGCCCGCCCCCCCTAGCTCTTTTCGGACCAACTCCCCCGCCAGCCCATGAACGTAGGCCCCGGCCAGGGCGGCATCGAAAGATGCCAGGCCCTGGGCCAGGAAGCCGACGATGGCCCCCGCTAACACGTCCCCGCTGCCTGCTGTGGCCAGACCTGGGTTGGCGAAGGGATTGGTGACCACTCTCCCCTCAGGGTTGGCGATAACGGTGTAGGCTCCCTTCAGGATGACGACCTGGCGCCACCTCTCAGCCATTTGCCGCGCCACCCCCAACCTGTCGGCCTCGATTTCACGCACCGTTAGCCCGGTCAGGCGGGACATCTCGCCAGGGTGCGGGGTGAGGATGCTCGGCGCTTGGAGGTGTTCCCACCAGTTGGGGGTGTCGGCCAGAGCGTTCAGGCCATCGGCGTCTACGACCAGCGGCGGCAGCGAGAGTTTCCCCTCTTTCACCTCCTCGTCCGTCCGAAACCCGATGCGCCCTCTCTTGCCTGGCTCTACACTCAACAACTGCTGGACAAACTGCACTGTCTCCTTCTCATGGCCCAGCCCCGGCCCCAGGAGAAGGGCGTCGTAATCCTGGATCCTCTCGCCCAGCACCTTGATCGCGTCGGGGACGAGGATGCCAAGATTCTGGGGCAGAAGTAGGAAGGTGACCTCGCTGAGCTTGGAGGCCAGAATAGGATGGATGCTCTCCGCCAGGGCCAAGGTGACCAGTCCCGTACCCACTCGCGTGGCCGCAGCGCTGGCTAAGTACGCTGCTCCCGTGTAGTTGACCGAGCCGGCCACCACCAGGGCCTTGCCGAAGGTGCCCTTGTGTGCGCTTATGGGCCGGGGAGGTAGGAGCTCCCTCACCATTTCGGGCGTTGCTACCTCCACCTGGACATCTTCGGCCAGATGCGGCGGTATCCCGATGTCGGCGACGATCAACTGGCCCACGTACTCAGCGCCGGGGAACAGGAACTGGCCTCGCTTGGGGAAGCCGAATGTAACCGTCAGGTCGGCGGGCACGGCGGCCGGATCTACGGCCCCTGTGTCGCAATCCAGCCCCGTGGGGACGTCCACGGCGACGAGGAGGGGCGAAGAGGGCAGAGCAGCAAATGAGGGACGCGAGGGCGAGAAAAGGGTCTCTTTCCTATTTGTCTCCTTTCTTCTCCTTATTTCCTCCTTGACGACAGCCAGTATCTCCCTGAGTGATTCGCCTATTGGCCTGGAGACCCCTGTGCCCAGCAGGGCGTCAACGATCACGTCAGCCTCGCCCAGCAGGCGGCGCAGCGTGGCAAAAGCATCGTCTTCCTCAGCCCAGACGACGGGAATGTCCCGTTCGGTCGCCAGGCGAAAGTTCTCGTCGCCTTCGATGCGACGCTTCCAGACGTAGAAGGTGACATAAGCACCAGCGTCGTGCAAATATCGGCCGGCCACCAACCCGTCGCCCCCGTTGTTGCCGGGACCGACTAGCACCAGTACCCGTCTGTCCGTCGCCCTCCCTCCCTCCTCAATCCCCCCAACTTTGGGGGGAAGGGGGGCGAAGGGGGGGCAGGCTTCGGCCACGGCTCGCCCGGCGTTTTCCATCATCGTGGCGTAAGATAGCCCTCCCGCATCGGCTTCCCTCTCAATGCGGCGCATTTCCTCTGTCGTCAATACTTTCATGTTCCTCAGCCCTTTCTTCTGTTTGAACTCCTGTCTCAGAAGTATATCACAGGAAACGGTTCCAGGCAAAGTGTCATGGCGAGGAGCGAGGCGACGAAGCAATCTCCATCTCGCAACGTGGGGGATTGCTTCGCTCCCTACGGTCGCTCGCAATGACACAAACGTCCTTGACATCAAACCCACCTTGTGCTATCCTTTGA
>CAYNWI010000440.1:0-2234 GCA_964400825.1 uncultured Anaerolineae bacterium
TGTTTCCCGGCCCTCAGAGGTGGGGCGTTATCTTGGTCAGTAGACTTCTCTTCGGCATAGCGCCGACCAGGCGCTCGACCGCCTGGCCGTTTTTGAAGAGGATCAAGGTGGGGATGCTCATCACCCCAAATTGCATGGCCGTGCGCGGGTTGCTGTCCACGTCGAGCTTGGCTACTTTGAGCTGGCCAGCGTACTCGGCGGCGATCTCTTCCAGTGCGGGGGCGATCATGTGACAAGGAGCACACCAGCTCGCCCAGAAGTCAGTCAGCACGGGCAGCTCCGCCTGGACAACCTCGGCCTCGAAGGTCTCATCGGTAACAGCTATGGGCTTACTCATCGTTACTTGATCTCCACGACGGCGCCTTCGCCTTCTAGCCTGCCCTTGATATCCTCAGCCTGCTCCTTGGGAACGCCTTCCACCACAGGACTGGGCGCGCCATCCACCAACTCCTTGGCTTCCTTCAACCCCAGGCTGGTGATCTGGCGTACCACCTTGATGACCTGGATCTTCTTGGGGCCGATCTCCTTCAGGATGACGTCGAATTCGGTTTTCTCCTCCTCCTCCGCGGCGGCCGCAGTCGGAGCTGCAGCTACGGCCACGGGGGCGGCCGCGCTCACCCCCAGCTTTTCCTCCAGAAGCTTGATCAGCTCAGAAGCCTCGAGAAGAGTTAACCCCTGAATTTCCTCGGCGATCTTGTCTAGTTTTTCTGCCATTTTGATTGGCCTCCTTTAAGTTTGACTAGCTTGTTTTTCTAGTTGCTCGACTCGCGCTTTAAGCACGTACAGAACACTGCGGATGCTGCCGGCGATGGCCCTGCTGATCCCGCCAGCCGGCGCCTGGATAGTGCCCAAAACCTGGGCCAACAATGTCTCGCGGGGCGGCAACTCAGCCAGAGACGTGACCTCGTTGGCGCTGATTATCCTGTCGCCCAGGAGCCCGCCCTTAATGATTAGGATCTTGGACTCCTTGCTGAAGTCCACCAGCACCTTGGCCACAGCGGGCACCTCTTCGAAACAGAAACTAGTGGCCGTCGGGCCTTCCAAAAAGTCCTCAGGCACAGGTAGCTTCGCCTCTTCCAGGGCCAGCTTCAGCAGCCTGTTTTTGGTCACGTGGTATTCGCCCTGAGTCTCCTGCAGCTTTCCGCGCAGTTGGCTGATATCCGCTACCGTCAGTCCCTGATAGTTAGTCAAAATGGCCGCAGTGCTACGCGAGAACAGATCGGTGTACCAGGATACCAGTTGTTCTTTCTTCTCTCTCGATACTGCCAATCTTTCATCACCTCCTTAGTGAAGCTCAAAGTGTAAAACTTCGGAAAAACAAAAGTCTTTGTGCTGCCGACACAAAGACTTGCAGAAAAGCTATCTTTTCCTTGTCTTCGCCTCGGCAGGCCTTCGATTAAGCGCCGCTGCGCACCTGCTGTCTTAGGCTTGTATTCTGTTCACGCAACACGTTTAAGCTGTTTCCAGCGCCAGTGCCTGGGCGGTGTCGAGTTTGATGCCCGGCCCCATGGTGGTGGCCACGGTGATCTTCCTGATGTATGTCCCTTTGGAGCTGGCTGGCTTGGCTTTCTTCACCGCCTCAAGCAATGCCGCCATGTTGTCCAGAAGCCTCTCCGCCGGGAAGCTGACCTTGCCAATGGGGACGTGCAGGTTGGCCGTCTTGTCAACCCTGAACTCCACCCGCCCCAGACGCGATTCTTTGATAGCTCGCGGCAGGTCCTCGGCGGGGACGATGGTGCCAGCTTTAGGGTTGGGCATCAATCCCCTGGGCCCCAGGATCCTGCCCAGCCTGCCCACCTTGCTCATCATAGGAGGTATGGATATGGCGACATCGAAGTCGAGCCAGCCGTCCTGGATTTGCTTGACTAAATCGTCGCTGCCTACATAGTCAGCTCCAGCTTCCTGAGCTATCTCCTCCGCTTCGCCTTCAGCAAAGACCAGGATACGCACCTCTTTACCCAGCCCGTGGGGTAAAAGCACCACACTCCTCACCTGCTGATCGGCGTGACGAGGGTCCACCCCCAGGCGCATGTGCACTTCCACCGTGGCATCGAAATTGATGTATGAGGTCTGCTTAGCCAGCTCGATAGCTTCTTCGGGCGAGTAGTATTTGCTTCGATCCACCTGCTTGCTTGCTTCTAAATACTTTTTACTGTTTTTCGACATCTTTTCCCCTAAAAGTACTATACTAATCTACTACCTCTATCCCCATGCTGCGGGCCGTGCCTTCGATC
>CAYNWI010000441.1:0-2233 GCA_964400825.1 uncultured Anaerolineae bacterium
ACGGGCCGGGGTTCACCGCGCCGTAGTCGTAGCCGCGCAGCCAGTCCATGTTGGAGCCAGGAGAGGATTCCTGTCCGGCGCCGGGGAGCTCGTGGTTGCCGACCACGGGGTACCAGGTGTAGGTGGCGCCCAGGGTGGAGGTGATGGTCCAGAGCACGTCGCTCGGCGGATCTATGTCGCCGGGGCTGACCATGAAGGCGCCTCTGCCCCGGGCGGCGATGGCTTCACAGGCTCCCCTGAAGTACTGGGACGAGTCGTACCCCGGCCCAGAGTATCCCCGCATGTCAGCCGTGACCGCAAAGGTGAATTGATCGTCGTTTTGTTCCCATCCCCGCAGTTCCAGGTCAAAACTGATGTCGGAGCTGGTCACGGCGGCCTGGTGGATCTCCACCGCCAGGACGTTCGGGCCGTCGTCCAGCAGGCCGGGATCAATGCCGGTCGTGAAAAACGCCGACTCATCGTCGCCGCTGACGGTCGAGGCGGCGAGGGTGCTGTAGCCGATGGCTCCGTCGGGCATGTTGGTGCGAAAAACCTCCGTCCCGTTCAGATAGATAACCGCGCCGTCGTCCCTCAGAACCCGGAGTGTCAGGCTCTCGAAAATCGAAGCATCTTCCACGTCGAAGCTATGCCGGAAGTAAGTGGTGATGTACTTGTTTTCTGCATCACCTCCATAACTCACCACCGTGGCCTCGTCGCCGTCGCCGTAGCCCAGTTGCGCCGGCCCCGACGCCCACCCCGAATCGTCGAAGTCCGGCTCGCGCCAGGCCGTGCCCTGGTCGGAGCCGTCGTCCAGGTATCGCCAGGTGGAGCCGGCTGCGACCAGCACTGTGGAGGTGTCTTGTTCGTAGAAATAGACCGGCTGGGAGGAGCCCTCGCTGACCGTAAAGTAGCCCAGGCCGTCGGCAGCCCCCCGTTCCCCCCAACTTAGGGGGGCTAGGGGGGCGAAAGCAATCGCTTCGCCCTGGGGTTCTACGGCCAGGGGCACCGGGCAGGCGGTGCCTGAGAAGGCTTCCCAGAGGTTGGTTCCCGTGGCGCGAGACCAGTAATAACCCTGAGAGTAAAGCCGCAGGAGCACAGCGTCGCCAGAGGGTGAGACGTCGCCCCCGGTGACCTGGGCGGGCAGGGGAATGCTGTCCACCAGCTCAAGAGTCACCGTGACGCCGGGCGTGTGCGGCGCTGGATTACGGAAAACGTGGGCCAAATTCTCGCCTGCCCGGTCCTTCGTCACCAGGAGAATGTCTCCGCTCACTGGATCCACCAGCAGCGCTTCGCAATCGTAGACCTCAGGGCCGGGGTACTGCATGGGCAGGGCGTCCACGCCGTCCAGGTCAACCGTCACCGGGTCCTGGGTGGCGCCGACCGTTGGTTCGGCCACGCGGTACACTGTCACCGACGGGCGCTGGCGCGCATTGTCGCCGGTATCGCCGACGTAAACGTAGTCCTGCCCCTCCACCGGCCCTGGCCCGAGGGCGATGTCTTCCCAATCGGTCGCGCTGGCTCCGACCAGATTATAGACCCCCAGGTGCTGGCCCTGGATGCTCATGGCGTAGATGCGGGCCGAGTCGCCTGAGTCGTTGTGCACCCAAAGCACGTCGGCGTTCTCGCGGCTGGCGGCGACGCCGGATATCTCGGTCAAGAGGCTCGATTCCACCGTGCCGAGCTGCACGCCGTCCATGAACGTGGGACAGTTGGCCCTGGCAGCGAGGGGGTGGGAGAGGAGCAAGGCCATAGCGAGGCTCAAACACAGGGAGAAAACAATCGTTTTCTTCACAGTCCCTTCTTTCCGCTCCGCGTTTCGTTCCTGTTGACAAAAAAAGTGCTCTCCGGACTGCTCGTTTCCGAAAAGCACGTTATGCTATGGTTCGGCAGCCCAGCCGTCCTATTAGCTGATAGCGATTTGCCGTCTGCTAACGTAGACCCGTGACTTTGCGCCCTCACCTTTCGATGGGTTTGCCTTTGTCGGTAGAGGATAGGTTAGTTCCATTGTATCATTTATTTGTTGCTTTGTCAATAGCTTGGGTCGTGAATCTTTCGTGAATTTGGTTGGGTGGTCGTCAGTATCCTGTGTCGGATCGTCTGGGTTGTAACTTCACTATCTCTGCGAGCTGCTAGACAAGGGATTTCAAATGCTTTTGGTTCGCTTTGACCGGTTTGATTCCGGGACGAAAAGTGGTATAATAGACATTATCGGAAATAAGGGATCAAGGGAAAAGTTGAGCCAATCCGCCATCGA
>CAYNWI010000442.1:0-2229 GCA_964400825.1 uncultured Anaerolineae bacterium
ACAAGCTCACTTTCCGTGTGGAGGCTTTTGACGAGGTGGAGAAAATCGGCGAGGGAGAGCACAGGCGG
The DNA here is from genome assembly GCA_964400825.1 of uncultured Anaerolineae bacterium. Classification (GTDB taxonomy): domain Bacteria; phylum Chloroflexota; class Anaerolineae; order VGOG01; family VGOG01; genus CAYNWI01. The sequence goes on from CAYNWI010000442.1 coordinate 69, forward strand.
GTGATCATTGACCTGGGGAGGTTTCAGGAGAGGGTCGAAGCGAAGAGAGGTTATCAATAACCAAACAGGGCTTCTGGCGGTCTCGTTTGCCAGAAGCCCTGTTCGTTATTCTTGACATACTCAACGCACTTCAGAAGTGGGAATCTGCGCGTGCGGGGGGAGAGTACCACGTTTTGTCTCAACTCGCGGCTGAATCTCGTGTATTTCCACAATCCGTGGCACTCTTTCCGCCACCACCGAAATCGTCACTACTCAGCCGGGCAATCAATCTGCTTTCAGGATTCTCTGTCAACGAATAATCAACGAATAAACGAATGACATCTGCCGTCAAAGCCTATTCGTTTATTCGTTGCTTCATTCGTTGACAGGATGAACGCACCTTGTTTGAGGGTCAAGGGCCGACGCGAACTTGTCTCTACAGACAAAGTGTGCTATACTTGGTTTGTCAGGCACTACCTCAGCAGGAAAGTCACAGGAGCCACGCCATGTCCAGGTGGACAGTCCATGACCGCTACGGCAACGCGATCTACATGACGCAGGAGCGATGGCAACATATCCTTGAATCGCGCCCTGACCTTGAGGATCATCTTGACGAGTTTCTGGAGACACTCAGAACAGGGCGAAGAAGACAGGATTCTCTTGTTCCGAACAAGTATTTCTACTACAAGCATTTCACCAGCCTGTTACCAGAGAACAATCATTTGATCGCGGTGGTCATCTTCAAGACTCAGGTTGATGGGAGTGGCAACTATGTCCCCAACAACTTTGTGACTACCGGCTGGGCGAAGTACATCCAAAGAGGTGAGGCCAATGAATAACAGATGGGATACTCTTGAGACCACCCCGGCGGTGGAGCATGACCAGAACATTCGTCTGGCGTACGACGAGCAAGCAGACATGCTCGACATCTTCTTCGGAGAGAATAGGAAGGGCACCGGTGTAGAACTGACTGAACATATCCTGTTGCGCCTGGATCGGGAGAGCGGTCGAGCGATAAGTCTCAGTATCCTCGACTTCTCCATTCTCGCCTCGCCGACGGAATTCGGAGTTCGCAGCTTCGCCCTCACCGGCCTGGACGACCTGCCAGAAGAGCTGCGGGAGATGGTCGCGCGTCTCATCACCACGCCGCCCGTCAATCAGTTCCTCAAGGTCACGACCTTTTACGCCTCCCCCGCCAACCAGGTCCCCCTAACCTATGTCGAAGGCCCCAGCGAGCTGGTCATGGTGGCATAGGCGGGCGCTGCTGGGTCTTTGGGCTCAGCCGGAGACCTTCGCCCAACGGAGCAACTATACTTTACCTTGTGGCCAGGCAAACAAAAACGCCAGCCTCAGGCGCTCATGGAGCGCCTTCAGGCTGGCGTTGCGCATAGTCGTTGGCCAGGCGTACAAAACCGCCGCCGCTTTTCAGGGCACGCGTCTGGCCCTGATCCTTGATCTACCACCGCTTCCTCCCTTTCGGGGCGCATGATGCCTTTCTAGTTGTAAGAAGACAAGAAGGCGATTTAGATACGGTCTGGAAGGACGAATCTCGAGGATTTTGAGTTTGCTTGAAGCTTTCACATAATACCATAAGGGGAGGGTTTGTCAAATGACCATTTGGAAGTTTTAAGGTCGCTTGAGAAGCTTTTATACCACTCTGTCCCTCTCCCAAACCCTGGTTATCTTCCACTGCATGGCGCCCGTGTCCAGGCAGAGTTCAAAAGTGTCCTGGCCTGGCGTCATGACCAGGTAGTGGCGCAGTTGGTGAGGGTCGCGCTGCTCTGTCCACCTACGCCCGACGTCGCTGATGCGCACCTCTCGCCCTTGCCAATGGAACGCCGTGGGGGTAACCCGGCCTTCCTCGTCGAAGCGGGCCTCGACTGCGGTGGGGACGTCCACGAATCTCATGGGTGCCTGGCCTCCAGGTATTGGCGCAGCATCTCCAGGGCTGCCTCTGAGGTTTGTCGCTTGTTCTCCAGGCGGTCTCCCTGCCATAGATGCCGCTCGCAACTCTCTTGGTCTGAAGCGGCCAGGGCCACGTAGACCAGGCCCACGGGCTTCTGGGGCGTGCCCCCGGTCGGGCCGGCGATGCCCGCAGCCGAGATGGCTACGTCGGTGTCGAAGAGGCGGCGGGCACCGCGAGCCATCTCCCGCACGGTCTCTTCGCTGATCGCCCCGTGTG
>CAYNWI010000443.1:0-2211 GCA_964400825.1 uncultured Anaerolineae bacterium
TTATCTTTTGAGGGAACAAACTGCTTTCGGTGATATTATACGTGAAAGAATGCGTAGTCTTGACAAAAACAGGCAGGTCTGTTATAATCTAGGTGTGTAAAGCAAAAGCTCTTTTCCAATTGCATAAGGTCCGCTAAAGGCAAACCCATCGAAAGGTGGGGGCGCAAAGCCACGGGTCTACGTTGGCAAATGGCGGATAGCAGATGGCAGACAGCTATCGGCCATTAGCTATCAGCCATTAGCTAATAGGATGGCCGGGCTGCCGAAGACATATCCAGCGTGCTGTTGGAAGCAGGTCGGCCGACAGCGCGTTTTTTTGTGATGGAGCGGCGTGTACAGTGGCTGCACCCGCAATAAGAACAGGTGACTGTGATGACGGCAGAACTGGATAGGCAACGACAATCGTATGTAGCCGCCCTGGAGCGCTCACTGGACAACCTGGTTACTCAACTGGCAGCTATGCCGGAGGTTGAACGAGTCATTCTCTTCGGTTCCTATGCCGCCGGTCGTCGTGATCTCTTCACCGACCTTGATCTGCTGGTAGTCATGCGGTCGCCCTTTGACTTTGTAAGTCGTACTGCTGCTCTCTATCGGCGTCTTTGCGCTGACGTGGACATGGATCTAGTGGCCTATACACCCGAGGAGATAGCCCAGGCAGGAACACATCCATTCTTGCGCGGTATCCTTGCTGAAGGGAGAATACTCTATGAGAGAAGACCCGCTAGCTTACACGCTACACCGAGGAGGAAACAATGAACACCACGGTGAGTGCTGTGATGGAGCCTCTGATCAGGAGAAAAGTCTTTCTCACAGAGACCTACCCTCACCACCACCACGATGTGGAGGGACGTGTGCATCCTTAGCGTGAAGAACACTGAGCGGCCAGTGACGGTGACGCAAGGGACGAACACGGTGGTGGGCTCTGATCCGCAGCGGATTGTGGCGGAGGCGTTGGCAGTATTGGACGGCAAGAACAAGGCCGGCAGGTGCCGGAATTGTGGGACGGCCACGCGGCGGAACGGATTATAGAAATTCTGAGGTTACAGGAGGGAGCGAGATGATGCGATTGACGATGAATCTCAAATCCTCAGCAGAGGCGCTGGGGACCGAACCGGAGATATTTCTGGAGTTCCTGAAACGAGAGCAGGTTAGGGGTATCCTCAGGATGGACGATCAGTGGCAGGTCTCGATCTTCACTCTGGCGGGGTTGCTGAACACTTCTCCTGGAGATTTGCTTGAGCTTATGGAGGACTATGCCTTAGGCGAGATGATCGAGGAGGTGGAAGGGGACGAGTTATTCGAAGGGCAGGAGGGGTGGCAGGTGTATCAGAGTTATCTGGCAGAGGCGAAATAATGACCTGGCGAGTGAGGCATACACGGACCTTCTACAAAGAACTTGCCAGGCTGCCGGCAAAGGTGAGGAGCCGGGTCGAAGAGATAGCCTTTGGAGAGGCGATCAAAGAGGATCCTTTTCTTGGCGGAAGGGTGCAGAAGCTGGAGGGATATCAGGAGTGCTACAAGATGCGCTTCGGTAGCTATCGAGTTGGCGTCAGGGTAGATTTGGAGGAGAAGGTAGTAGAATTTCGACGAGTTCAGCATCGAAAGGATATTTATCGGAGATTCCCGTAGCGGTAGGACGTCGAATCTCAATCATAAATTGGCGATTCTGCTCAACTTCGGTGCCGACTCCCTTGAACACCAGCGATTGGTCAAATGATGTTCGCCACGAATTTCACGAATCGCCGCGAAAAAGAGAAAAATAAGTGAAAATTGGTGTAATTCGTGGCAAGGAAAAGAATCACTGAGTGGCGCTCTTAACCTGATTGCTATCCGCCTGCAATAACTCTGTAATAACCGTCTGGTATTATTGATGAAGTCGGACGTGGGACGAAGTAGTGTCTAGCCGCGATTCTTTGAATAGCAAGGAAGGAGGTAACCATGTTCCAAAAAGTGTTTCTCAGGTTAACCAAAGCGAGGAGATTCCGATCGGGAGTGATTGCTCTATGTGCAATAGTGGCCATTGTGCTCGTGGCCGTAGGAGCATCCCCGCTTCTGGCTCAAGGGACGGTGACAGTGCGGGTGGACCCAGCCACCCGCGCGGTGCCAGTCAACGGGACGTTCACGGTGGACATCGTGGCGGAAGTGGGCACGGAGATGGATCCGGACGGCGTGGGCGCCTACCAGTTCGAACTGGTGTATGATTCGAACTAC
>CAYNWI010000444.1:0-2210 GCA_964400825.1 uncultured Anaerolineae bacterium
CGATGCCATCGAAGCCGGCCTCAGCGGCCAGGGCAAAGACGCGGTCCAGGCCATAAGTATAGAGGGAACCTGTGGAAAGGGCAAATCGCATTGGTCATCCTCCGATTTGACTTTTGGGAGCAACTACGCTATATTGTTGATAAAGAGTAAGCGTTCAGGTGTCATTGCGGGGCACGGTTTTTTGTGCCGAAGCAATCCCCAATCGCCGATTCGGAGATCGCTTCGCAACGATTGCTCCCAACGACGATGGGGATTGCTTCGCAAAAACCGCTCGCAATGACACTGGGCTGAACGGTTACGATAAAGATAGCCATACTTCAGGAAACACAAGATTTAGGAGGGCCGTGATGAGTGAGACAATAGAGGCATTATATGATGGCTCAGTGCTTCGACCTGTTGACCCCCTTACACTTGAACCAAACACCCGTGTATGGATTGTAATTGAGATCGTGCCGCCCACTAAAGATACAGCCACTTCTTTCCTTAAAACGGCGCGTTCACTCAACTTGTATGGTCCATCGGACTGGTCTGCGAATCTGGAAGACTATCTGTATGGGGACGAGGTTCAATGAAGACTGAGGTATTCCTTCATTTCGCCCCGCTTTTAGCTCTCCCACTCTTCAGCCCGGTGCGCAGCTTGTTGTTCACCTCGCGCACCACGTAAGCGGCCAGAACCTCCTGATTCTCTTCCAGGTAGGCGGCCACCTGGTTTGGGTGCGTCTTTGCCATCTCCCGCAGCGCCCAGGAGACGGCCTTGGTGATCATGGGATGCCGCTCTTCTTTGACCCGATCAACGAGTTCCAGGGTCAGGTCGGGGATGGTGAAGCCCGTGTGCCCTCGGTTGATCGAAGTGGTGGCCACCAGCGCCAGTCGGCGGCTCCACACGTCCTCGCCGGCGATCAGATTCCGCAGGTGGGCCAGCCTGGCTTTTGGATCCTCCAACAACCAGAGGGCCAGCACCCACTGCCCCAGCCCGTCGGTTACCTCCCAATTATCGAGGTCTTGGCGCCAGCGCTCAAAATGGGCCCAGGTCAGACCTGGAATACAGCGTTTGTAGTGCCCAAGCAGATAGATGACCAACAGCCGCTCCTCGCGTGACCTCCCATCCCACAACGAATCCACCAGAGCGACCAAGTCATCACAGGCGACCTGCTGGTGGGCACGCTGCCAGGCGCGCGCGATGTCCCGAAGCTGGGGCACTCGCAGGCCGTACACCTTGAGTCCTGTGGGGACCACCATGCTCATCCTCACCTGGTGCTCAGGATCAGCGTGCTGGCGGATCTGCTCCAGCAGTTGCTGCCTTTCGGTTTCCACGTCCATCACGACACCCCCATGAACGTCAGAAGCAGCGGTGTCAGCACGTGCAGCACGATGTCCGCGCCGAAGTGGGCCAGCATGGCCGCTCCCAGCCCGCGCCGCCAGTACAGATGTCCGAAGACGATCCCCCCAATCCCGTTCAGCACGATGGCACGAAGAACCACAAAGCTTGTCAGGGGAACCAGGGCCGCCGTCGCCGGCAGGTGGCCCAGTCCGAAGAGGATGGCTGCGCCCAGGTTGGCCATCCAGAAGGCCCCGACCGCTGGCCGGCCAGGGGCCTCTCGCCACACCAGGCCCAGCAGCCAGGCCAGAAGAGACATCAAGAAAAGACGCATGAACAATTCCTCGGTGATGCCGCCGTAGAAAGAGGCCAGTAGCCCCTGCCAGGCGGGGGGATATTCGCCGGCAGGCGCGGCGGCCGGCATCCCAGGGGCGAAGACCAGCAGATCGAGCACGATGATGGCTATGCCTGCCGCAGCACCAGCCAGCACGGATGGCACCAGCAGCGCCCGTAGTCGCTGGCTCACCGCTTCCCCAGCCAGGCGCGCCTCCAGGAGTGGCGCGCCCAGGCCGATCCGCGTCGCCAGGAGCAACCCCAGGCCGACAGCGATGGCTACCAACACCGCGTTCTGGGCGACCTGGGCGGCGATCACCACGGCCAGGGGCAGGGGCAAGGTGGGTATTTGCTCAATCAGGGGCGCCTGCAGAGTCAGGGTGTAGGGCAACACAGCGATGACCCCGCAGACCCCGGCGGCCCATAAAATCCAAAACTCACGCCAGTTGAATGGTTTCCTCGTCATTGCTTTCTCTTCCTTTCATAACTCGCCACGGCCGGAACTCCTCCAGAATTGACCCGCCGATGAACTCCCTCAAGATAGAGTTGCTGGGGACGA
>CAYNWI010000445.1:0-2205 GCA_964400825.1 uncultured Anaerolineae bacterium
ACTTCAGCCCGGCCAACCTGAACCGGGACGACACTAACAATCCCAAGGACTGCGAGTTCGGCGGCTACCGCCGGGCGCGCATCTCGTCCCAGTGCATCAAGCGGGCCATCCGCCTGTCGCCCGCCTTTGCCGAGACCACCGGCGTGGAGGTGGGCATGCGGACCAAGTGGCTCATCGAGCGCTGCCTGCGCCCGCCCCTGGTCGCTGCCGGCAAAGCCGAGGATCAAGTAACCGAAGTCCTGACTGCCTTTGTCCCCGCGTTTGCCAGCAAGCTGGATGCCAAGAGCGGGGAGGATCACAAGACCGCCGTCCTGCTCTACCTGAGCCATGCCGAGATTGGCAACATCGTGCAAGCCCTGCTCGACAACTGGCAGAACCTGCCACAGGACGCGGACAAGCTGGCCAAGGTCCTCGTCAAGACCCACAAAGGACAGACCAGTGCGCCCGACATTGCCCTCTTTGGTCGTATGCTGGCCGAAAAGCCGGAGTTGGGTCTGGATGCCGCCTGTCAGGTGGCCCACGCCATCTCCACCCATCGGGTGACGATGGAGATGGACTTCTACACCGCTGTGGACGATCTCAACCCTGAGGACACAGCAGGGGCCGGCATGATGGGCTTTACCGGTTTTGACAGCGCCTGCTTCTACCGCTACGCCCGCATTGACTGGGGCCAACTGGTAAAGAACCTCAACGGTGACACCGGGCTGGCCCGCCGGACCGTGGAGGGCTTTCTCCGCGCCGCTGTGGCCGCCGTGCCCAGCGGGAAGCAGACCAGTTTTGCCGCCAACAACCCGCCCAGCCTGCTGCTGGCCGTGGTGCGCCAGGACGGGATGGGCTGGTCGCTGGCGAATGCCTTCGAGCAGCCCGTCCGCGCGCGCCGGGATTCGGGCTTAGTGACCCCTTCCGTCGAAGCGTTGGACGCTTACTGGGGTCGTCTCTGCCAGGTCTACGGTACCGGCACGCTGGTCTGCACGGCCGCGCTGGCGCTCGATCCCAATCTGGCGCTGGAGGCTCTCAAGGAGGCACAGGTAGATAACCTGGAGGATTGGGTCAGTGCCGTGACGGAAGCGTTGCCCACGCAGGAGGGAAGCGCATGAACGTCTTGCTGTTACGCCTCTGTGGGCCGATGCAATCGTGGGGCGTACAGAGCCGCTTCACCGTGCGCGACACGGGGCTGGAGCCTTCCAAAAGCGGCGTGGTGGGGCTGCTCTGCGCTGCCCTGGGCCGTCGCCGGGAAGAACCGGTGGCTGACCTGGCTGCCCTGGCAATGGGCGTGCGCGTGGATCAGGAAGGCACGATGGCGCGAGACTACCACACTGCTGGCAAGGGTGGTATCTTGAAGGCCAGCGGCCAAGTGGAGCGAAAGAATCTTGTCGTCTCCAACCGCTACTACCTGTCTGACGCACGCTTCCTGGTGGGGCTGAAAGGAGACGACCTCGACTTGCTGGCCCAACTTCACGCCGCCCTGCGCGATCCCGTCTGGACGCTCTACCTGGGGCGCAAAGCCTTCGTGCCCGGCGAGCCGGTCTGGCTCAAAGACGGTGTGCTCTCAGATACCGATCTGCGTGCTGCACTGGACACGTACCCCTGGCTAGGGTGCGATTCCAGAAAACGCCCCGACCAGGTGCGGTTGGTGCTGGAAGACCCTGAGAACGGCGCAGAAGTACGCCCCGACCAACCACTCTCGTTCGCCGAGCGATGCTTTGCGCCCCGTCGGGTTCGGACGGAGTTCATTCCTGCACCGCCGATGAAGGAGGACCCATGTACCTCTCCCGACTGATCCTCAACCCACGCACCCGCCGCGTGCAAAAAGAGGTGGCCCAGCCCTACCAGATGCATCGCAGCCTGATGAAGGCTTTCCCTGACAACCTGAGGCCGGGAGATGAACGGGTGCTCTTCCGGCTGGAGACGCACCCTCGCACCGGCGCATTGACTCTGCTGGTGCAATCGCTGACCCTGCCCGACTGGTCCTGGCTGGCGGAGCCGGACGCTCGCGGCTATCTTTTGCCCGTAAGTGCACCCAATCCGGCGGTCAAGTCCTTTGACCTCAACCTGGCCCCCGACCAGGTGCTGGCCTTCCGACTGCGGGCCAACCCTACTGTCAAGCGCAGGTTTGACGAGGAGACGCACAAAAGGGTGGGCCTCTACCGCGAGGAGGAGCAGATAGAATGGCTCAAACGCAAGGGGGAGCAGGGTGGCTTTCGA